>JAFTHR010000226.1 GCA_017457345.1 Clostridia bacterium
CGTATTGAACGACCGTATCGATAAGATCGAAGAAATCTCCAAATACGTAATGTATATGAAGGAGAAAGAAATCCCCGTTTTACCGCCGGACGTAAACCGTTCCCGTGCCATTTTCTACGTGGAAGGGGATGGGATTCGTATCGGGCTTGGCGCGCTCCGTGGCGTTGGGCAAGAAGCGATTGCCGCCGTCATCAAAGAGCGGGAGAAAAACGGTGCGTTCGTAGACTTTGCGGACTTTATTTTGCGTTGTGCAAAACACGTGAACAAGCGAATTGTGGAAAGTTTGATTTACGCAGGTGCGTTCGATTGTTTTGGGTATCACCGTGCGCAGTACGCGGCGGTATACGAAGAAGCGCTTTCTCGCGTAAACGCGATCGATAAACAAAAAGCGGGTGCGCAAATCTCGCTTTTTGGTAGCGTGCTCGAAGAGCAAAAGATTGAAATCGCTTTCCCTGATATTCCCGAATACGATATTATGGAGAAACTCTCCAAGGAAAAATCGGTGCTTGGTGTGTACGTAAGCGGGCATCCCCTTGAAAAGTACACGCAACACTTTAAGGAGATGACCTTTAACTGCTTGATGCTCTCCGATTTCACGGAAGACGAAGAGACGGGAGAAAAGGTCTATCATGAAATCGAGAACGAGAAAGAAGTGACGATGGGCGGCATCATTGCCGACTATAAAAAGTTGCAAACCCGTTCGGGTTCGTTTATGGCGTTCGTCACGGTAGAAGATATGTACGGCTCGGTAGAGTGCGTATGTTTCCCCAAAATTTACGAGCGGATGAGAAACTTCTTGGAAAAGGATAAAGTGGTCACGCTATCTGGTAAAATCAGTATCGTAGACGAAAAAGCGCCGTCGATTATCGTGGATAAAATTGAAGAGTACGATCCTGAAAAGAACGCCGCGCCGAAAGCGGTGGAGGCGGAGCGGGAAGTATATCGTGCGCAAACGGCGCAAGCGGAAAGCGACAAACGGCTTTGGCTGAAAGTGGATGGGTTGGAAGAAGCGGACTTAGACGAACTGTTAGAAGTGCTCGCGCTTTACGAAGGAGAAACGAGCGTTGTGTTCGTAATGGGCGGCAAAAAAATGAGTTGTTCGCAAAAAGTAAACCCGAATAAGGCGCTTATGGCGGAACTTACGTCCTTCTTACCGCCGAGTTGCATAAAACTTGTGTAAAAAAATTAAAAAAATGCCTTGAAAATAGTTTGTTTTTTTTAAAACATTTGCTATAATAATAGAGCATGAAATTAAACAGACGAAATACGGTTGATTAGACAGGAGAAAAAATATGAAACGTATCGGTATTTTAACGAGTGGTGGCGACGCGCCCGGTATGAACGCTGCAATCCGTGCAGTTGTTCGTACGGCAATTTATTTCGGTATGGAAGTATACGGTATTGAACGCGGCTATGCAGGTTTGATTGACGACGTTGTTGTGCCTATGAACATGCGTAGCGTATCGAATATCGTCCAAACGGGCGGCACGAAACTTCTTACGGCAAGATGTATGGAAATGATGACGCGTGAAGGCCAACAAAAAGCGGTGGATACTTTGAAAAAACACGGCATTGAAGGCTTGGTAGTTATCGGCGGCGACGGTTCGTTCCGCGGTGCAAAAACGCTTAGCGACGAGTTCGGCGTTCCTACCATCGGCATCCCTGCCACGATCGATAACGACTTGGAGTATACCGACTATACGCTTGGTTTCGATACGGCGGTAAACACTTGCCTTGACATCATCAATAAACTTCGCGACACCATGACTTCGCACGAACGTATTTGTATCGTGGAAGTAATGGGCAGACATTGCGGCGATATCGCTCTTTATAGCGGTATTGCTTCTGGTGCGGAAATTATCGTTGTGCCTGAAATTAAGTTTAGTATGAGCGATATCGTGGAACGTTTGAACCGTTCTCGTGGTAGCGGCAAGCACTCCAACATTATCGTTGTTGCCGAAGGTGCAATGAGCGCGGATGAATTTGCAAAACAATTACAAGAATCCACCACGTATTCCGTTCGTCCTACCTGTATCGGTCACGTACAACGTGGCGGATCGCCCTCAATGGCGGATAGAATGCTTGCGGCGCAATTCGGGAACAAAGCGGTGCGTCTTTTGAAAGACGGCGTTAGCAACCGCGTGGTTGGTATCCACAACAATAAGATTATCGATATGGATATTATCGAAGCCGTTTCTATGAAGAAGACGTTTAACCACGAACTCTACGAAACGTTGCAAATGATTTCTATGTAAGAAACAAAAGATAAGCGAAGAAAAGACCGTTTTTTCGATAGAAAGAGCGGTTTTTTTGCGGGGTTTATGAAAAAATTAAAATTTCTTGCATTTTTTGTGAAAAAATATCAAAAACTTTAAAAACGCTCTTGAAATTAGGAAAAAAGTGTTATATAATAATAAAGGAGCGAAAAAGTTCCTTTCTAAAGAGGTAGGCAAATGATTTTAGCGGTTTGTATGAGTCCTTGTACCGACGTGACGATTGAATTAGATTCTCTTAACGTGGGTAGAACGAATATCGTAAAAACGAAAACGAGAACGTATACGGGGAAAGCACTCAACGTAGCAATCGGCGTAAAGCGGCTCGGTGGTGAAAGTTTCCTTACGGGGATAATGTACAATGAAAACGGATATCAGTTTGAAAACGCTTTAGATAAGGAAGGCGTTCCTTTCTCTTTTGTTTGGAATCCCGGGCGTGTGCGCGAGAACTATAAGTTTATCGACAATCATTATATGTTGACCGAAGTAAACGACGTGGGCGCGGAAGTAAGCGAAGAGAAAGCGGTAGAAGTATTGAACGAAGTTCGAAAACTGAGCGAAAGGAGCAACGTGACCGTTGTTTCGGGCGGCTTGCCGCGCGGGATGAGTAGCGAGTTTTACGGTAGTTTGTTGCGCGCAGTAAGCCCGAACAGTTTAAAGGTGACGGATGCTAGCGGCGGTCGGCTTTTATCGGCACTTAAAGTAGGCGTGGACTTAATCAAGCCGAACTTAACGGAACTTGAAAACACGCTCGGTAGAAGTATCGTGGATAGAAAAGATATGCTAGAAGGTTGCTACGAACTTTTAAACGGCGGAGCAAAACGCGTACTTCTTTCTATGGGGGAATCCGGTGCGTTGATTACCGACGGTACGCATAATTATTACTGTAAAAGTTCCAACGTTGCCGTGAACTCCACGGTCGGCGCGGGGGACGGTATGGTGGCAGCGGCGGCGTTGGCGCTTGAAAAGGGCGCGCACCTTGCCGAAATTTTGCGCGCAGGCGTGGCGGCTGGAACGGCTACTGTGACCACCGTTGGAAAGGTTTCTTTTACGAAAGAAAAATACGACGAGATCTATGCGGGACTTCGCGTAACGGAAATTTAAAAAAGTGTGTATAAAATCCGGTTTTTAGCATATAATATAGTATTGTGCTTCAAGGCAGATAGAAAATACGGGCGGGGGAAACCGTCGTTTTTCGAAAAAAAGCAGGTCGGGAATGACCGCGCAAAGTAATGCAAAAGAGAAAACGGATCGCGCTTTGCAACAACCCGTTGCAAAGCCGTGTACGGAACGATAATAAAAAATATAAGCCGCAACGAAAAAGTTGCGGTTTTTTGTGTAAAAATGCGAAAAAACGACGGAAAAATCGTTGAAAATATAGAAAAAAAGTATTATAATAATTTCAAGTAAAAAAAAGGAGAACAGAAAAATGGATTACA
>JAFTHR010000227.1 GCA_017457345.1 Clostridia bacterium
GCAGAGAAAAAACTAGGCAAAAAGCCTAAGTCTTTTGAAAGTCTTAAAAAGTCTTTGGATGCACGCGATACATCGGCGATTAAGTGGGTATATACGGTGGCTTGCTGTGCGCAAGCGGTGGAAACGCCGCGCGTAGAGTTAGAGCGCTTGCCAAAAGGAAAAATCCCTGAAAAACCCGTGGTGGTAGTAGGAAGCGGCCCTGCGGGGCTTTTTTGCGCCTTGCGGCTCGTGGAGCGCGGAATACGCCCCATTTTAATCGAGCGCGGAGATTGCGTGGAGGAACGGGAGAAAAAGATCAATCGTTTTGCTCTTACGGGCGAACTTTGCACCGAAAGCAACGTGCAGTTTGGTGAAGGCGGTGCGGGTACGTTTTCAGATGGGAAGTTAAACACCCAAACCCATCATCCATTACAAAAGGAGGTACTTTCCACGTTCGTGCGCTTTGGTGCACCCGCGGAGATTTTGTATTTAAATAAGCCGCATATTGGGAGCGATAACTTAAAGAAAGTGGTAAAAAACCTTCGCGAATACCTTTTATCGCAAGGCGCACAAGTTCATTTTAACGCTAAATTAACCGATTTTACGGTGAAAGAAGGTAAAATTGAACGCATTAAAGTTTCTTTTGTAAACGAAGAGCGTGAAATCGAGCCTTCGGCGGTGGTGTTTGCCGTAGGGCACAGCGCGCGCGATACGTTTGAATTATTGCTAAAAAAAGGCGCAGTGATGGCACAAAAAGAGTTTGCCGTGGGCGTGCGCATTGAACATTTGCAAAAAGAGATTAACCGCGCGCAGTACGGAGAAAAGTATTCGTGTTTGCCTGCCGCCGATTATAAACTCGTTTCCCACGCAAGCGGAGAGCGCTCGGCGTTTACTTTTTGTATGTGCCCGGGAGGCGTGGTGATGCCGTCTGCAAGCGAAGAAGGCGGTGTGGTAACGAACGGAATGAGCAACTATGCGCGTGGCGAAAAAAACGCGAATTCGGCGCTTATCGTGCAAGTAAAGCGCTCGGACTTTGGGAGCGAGTCCCCGTTAGCCGGTGTGGAATATCAACGTGAAATAGAAAGAAAAGCCTTTTTAGCAGGCGGCGAAAATTACCGTGCGCCCGTTCAACTAGTAGGGGATTTTTTGAGCGAAAAAGAAAGTAGTTCGTTTCGCTCCGTTGCGCCTACGTATGCGTGCGGAACGGCGTTTGCCGATCTTCGAGCGGTGCTCCCGTTCCCGATTGCTAGTGGGATAAAAAACGCTCTTTTAGATATGGATAAAAAACTCAAAGGATTTGCTTGCCCAGACGCCGTTTTAACGGCGGCGGAAACGCGAACGAGTTCTCCCGTGCGGATTGAGAGAGACGAAGAGTTTAAATCGCTTACAATCAAGAACGCATACCCGTGCGGGGAAGGCGCAGGCTACGCAGGCGGCATCACCTCTTCCGCGGTAGACGGGATTCGCGTGGCGGATGCCATTTTCGGATCGTTTAATACTATATGAAAACAAAAGATTTTTATGCTCGTTTAACAAAAAAGAAGCCCACCGTTTTTTCGGTGGGCTTTTGTTTGAACGAAAGGATTATTCGGTTAAGGTTTTAATGGCGTTATAGTAGAGTTCGTTCATCAGTTTAATTCGGTCGAAGGTCACGTATTCGTTGGCTTGGTGAATGGTCACTTCGTCTCCTTCCATTTCAGGGCCGAACGCGCAACCGTATTTTAACGCGCGGGCGTACGTGCCGCCACCGATAGAAACGGGTTTTTCTTTCGTGCCGAGTGCGGCGTTGTAAACGTTCATAAGCGTGGAAATGAGTTTGCCGTTCGGATCGTTGTAAAGGGGGGCTTGATAGTTCTCTACGCGGTACGTCACGCCGCTTTGATCGAATTTTGCAAGCACGTCTTCTTTCTTCATTGTTGCGGGGAAACGGATGTCGGCAGTCACGCAAAGCACGCCGTTTTCAAAGCGGACGAGATTAGGGGAAAAGGTGAGCGTTCCCGTTTCGTCTTTCAGTTGCGTAAGCCCCGATTCGTCTTGGAATAAAAACCGATAGGCGCGTGCACAATCTTCGTTTTGTTCGGCGAAAAAAGCAAGGACTGCTTGCAGGGCGTTTGCACCGAGTTGGGGAGTAGAGCCGTGTGCC
>JAFTHR010000228.1 GCA_017457345.1 Clostridia bacterium
ACGTACTCGAAATACAATGCGTTGACCGCCGCGCAAAACTTTTCGGCAATTTGGTAGCGGTCCAAACCTTCTTTCACGTAGTCTTGCACGTACATAGCCTTACCGATTACCATAATCCGCTTTTTCAAACTGTAATAAACGGGATAAACGGGCACGTCTTCTCCCGTGGCGCGGAAATACCTTTCCGCAAGCATCACAAAGCCCGGGAAAAATTCCGTGAGCACTTCTTTGTACCCTTGATTTGAGTTTTCGGGGAACACCATTACGGGCGTGTTCGCGTCCAGCACCATAGAACTTTGGCGCAAGGTGTTGGAAAAGCGCGCGTCCGTATACGTGGGCATCATACGCATCCCTTTGTAAATCCCGGGGTTGAGCGCTGCAAGCACGGATGCTTTAAACGACGTTTTAAACCCAGGCTTCATCCCGCATTTTTTAATATAAAGAATATCTCGCAAATACGCTTTCCGTTCGGAATAGTTCCCGAACATTTGATGTGCACCCCATTTACAGGTGGATTTGGGGTACCAAATATGGAGCGCAGGCGGCCCACTCTTTGCCGAGTGGTTGGCAAGCGCAATATGCTTATCGGGCAATTCGCCCGCTAAATTGATAACCGTCGGTTTTTTGAAGATCAAGGGCATAAACGGACGCACAATCGCATAGAACCAGTTTTTCCCGTTGGGAACTTTTAATTCCTTCTTCTTTTTCATATTACTCCTTGTTTACCGTCACTTCGTTGCCGTACACGTAAACGCCAAGCGTACCAGGACCAACCGTTGCGCCAACGATAGGCCCGATATACCCCATAGTCACTTCCATATTCTTCCCCGCAAAACGGGTAAGGAGCAGCTCTTTGAGTTTTTCCGCGTCGTTCTCGCAATCGGCGTGCGCGATAAAGATTTTTTGATAGGTAGAATCGCCGTAATCAGCAAACGTGCGATCGGCAACTCGTTCTAAAGAAGTTTGTCTACCCTTCACTTTTTCCAAAGCGAAGTTTTGTCCCTTTGCATCCGAAATGATGATGGGCTTTACCGAAAGTAAGCCGCCGAAGAAGGCGCTTGCCGCACTTACTCTACCCGCTTTTTTAAGATACGCCAAACTCTCTACCGTGCATTCTTGATTTACTTTGAGCTTGTTTTCTTCAATCCAAGCCGCCGTCTCTTCAATACTCTTGCCTTGCGCCCGCAATTCGCTTGCCATCACGCAAATCATCCCCAGCCCCGCGCAGGCGTTAAGTGCGTCGATACAATAGATTTTTGCTTCGGGATATTTTTCCTTTAACTCGTCGCGCACCGCATAACTTACTTTCACCGAAGCGGAAAGTGCCGAAGAACAGGAAATAGACAACACGTCGTACCCTTCTAAAATGTACTTTTCAAACGCTTCCGTATACTGAGCCGCAGTTACTTGCGCGGTTAAAAAACGCTTCCCTGCCCGCATCATATCGTAAAAATCTTGCGCAGAGAGTTCTTTCCAGTCTAAATCCGCAACGTATTCTTTGCCTTCGCAATTAAAGTGCATAGGCACGTATTCCACGCCGTAGCGTGCACGCATTTCGGCGTTTAAGTCGCAACAAGAATCGGTAATAATCACATACTTTTTCATAACTTTTCTATCCTTTTTATCATTTGTTGTAATGCCGTTTTCGCTTCTGGAATCGGGTACACGGGATACACGTGATTGAGCCCTTTCCCCACAAATACGTCCACGAGCACACAACTATTTTTCATTTTTTCAGCAAGCAAGAGCGCGTCGGGATACAACGCTTCCCGCGTTCCTATAAAGATTGCCGCCCGCTCAATCCCCGCCATTTCCCCAAATAACGGGCTTACGGCAGGATCGGTTAAAGAGCGTTCTCTTGCCCAACTCTTTGCCCAAATCCGTTCGTTCGAAACGCAAACGAGC
>JAFTHR010000229.1 GCA_017457345.1 Clostridia bacterium
CTTATCGACGAAATCGCTTCGGGCAACATGAGAGTGTACAAGGGCAATGAAATTGTAAACCCCGTAGAACTTACGAATCTCATCAACGAAAGATAAGCGTTAACGGACGTGGAGAAATCCCCGTCCGTTTTTCTTTACAAAGAAAAGAACACCGCTGTGGGTGTTCCTTTTTTTGGTGGAGACAACAGGACTTGAACCTGTGACCTCTCGCATGTGAAGCGAGCGCTCTAACCAACTGAGACTATGCCTCCGCTTATTTCTTCGTTTATTATAATCACTTTTTTTGGGAAAGTCAATCGGTTTTGGAAAAGAAATTATAAAAGTATTGTATTTTCATAGAAAAACATTGCCCTAAAACACTCCCAAAGGGTGTTTTTTAGCATAAATATACGCGCGCGGGCGCGTTTTCGTTGACGAACGCCGTGAAATTCGGTATAATAAAAACTCAAAGTGAACACAAAAACGCTAAAAAATTAGGAGAATAAAAGGTTGGAAAATCGTTCGAAGCAATACGCAAAAACTCTTTCAAAACTTATACAGGCGGAAACGATCTCTCGCCGTGGAGATAACGATAGAACGAAGTTTCACGCCTTTCAGCATTTGCTTTGCGCTACCTTCCCGCACGTGTTCGGTACGTGTGAGTTTGAAGATTTCGACGGCGGCTTCGTTCTTCGTTGGCGTGGGAAAAGTGCGGAAAACCCCGTTTTGCTTATGAACCATCAGGACGTGGTGGAAGCAAACGGCAACTGGAAATATCCGCCCTTTGCAGGCGAGATTGCCGAGGGCAAAGTTTGGGGTAGGGGTACGCTCGATACCAAAGGCGGCCTGTTCGGTATGCTCCAAGCGGCAGACGAGTTAATTAGCGAAGGCTTTGAACCGAATCACGACGTATACTTTGCTTCTAGTTGCGAAGAAGAAGTAGGCGGTGCAGGCGCGGATAAAATTTCTCAAACCTTTTTAGAACGCGGCATTCGTTTCCGCTTTGTGTTAGACGAAGGCGGTATGATAATTACCGAACCGATTGCGGGCGCGAAAGGTGCGTTTGCTATGGTAGGAGTAGGAGAAAAAGGTTTTGCGGACTTAAAGTTCGTGGCAAAATCGGCAGGCGGGCACGCGTCCACGCCCCCCAAAGATACGCCGCTCGTGCGCCTTGGGAAGTTTATGGCGGCGGCGGAGAAGAAAAACTTATTCCGTGCCGAACTCTCCCCCACGGTGGCCGAAATGTTTGCTAGAATTGCCCCTAAAATGGAGGGGGTTATGGGGTTCGTGTTAGCGCACGCAAGGGCGTTAAAGCCGTTGCTCGTTCGAGTAATGCCCAAAGTTTCCACCGCGGCGAACGCCATGCTCAAAACAACGCTTGCGTTCACAATGGCGGGCGGGGCAGACGGCACGAACGTACTTCCGCAAGAAGCGTGGGTGGTGGGAAATATGCGTTATTCGCATCACCAAGGGAAAGATGCAAGCATTCGTGAAATCACCGAATTTGCGGCAAAATACGGCGTGGAAACGCAGGTAATAGAAGCAGGGATCGAATCTCCGCTTTCTAGTTATGAAACGGAAGAATTTGCGCTTATCGAGCGTGCGGTGAAACAGGTGTACCCGGAAGTGGTTACTTCGCCGTACGTAATGACGGGTGCAAGCGATAGCCGCTATATGAGCCGTGTGAGCGATAACTGTTTGCGCTTCACGCCTTTCTTGATTAGCGACGAACAAATGGAAAGCATACACGCAATTAACGAGAACGTGGACGTAAGCACGCTTGCGCCTGCGGTGGACTTTTATCGGTACGTGCTTACGGAGGCTTAAAGGAAAATGGAAGAAAATAAAAAGGGCTTAAACATTAGCGTGAAATCGTTTATTACGGCGATTGCCGTAATTTTTGCGCTGATGGTGGCAACGTATCTATTAACGCTCTTCGTACCAGGCGGTGAATACGCAAGGGTGGAAGATGAAAACGGCAATTTAGTGATTGATACGCTCGGTGGATTTACGCAAGTGCAAGGCGGTATTCCGTTTTGGAAATGGCTACTTTCTCCCATTTTAGTGTTGGGTGCAAGCGGCAACGGCGCGCTTATCGCCGTCATTGCTTTTTTGCTTGTTATCGGCGGGATCTTCAATGCGCTAGATAAATGCGGCATCATTAAGTATATGCTCGATAAACTCACCTATAAGTTCGGTGCGGCAAGATATAAATTGCTTGCTATTATCGTTTTGTTCTTTATGGCACTTGGCAGTATGGTCGGTTCGTTCGAAGAGTGCGTGCCGCTCGTTCCTATCGTGGTGGCGCTTGCGGTGCGTTTGGGTTGGGACGTGTTTACGGGGATCGGAATGAGTTTACTTGCGGCAGGGTGCGGCTTTGCGGCAGGGGTATGCAATCCGTTCACGGTAGGCGTGGCGCAACAACTTGCGGGTTTGCCTATGTTCTCCGGTGCGTGGTTCCGCGTGATTGCATTCGTGCTCATCTATGCCCTGCTCACGGCATTTTTAATTTTTCACGCTAAAAAAGTGGAAAAACCGATCGAAGAGCAAAGCGGCGAGAGCGGGTTTGTGCGAGATGAAAAAGCCGATAAAGCGTCGGCTTGGTTTGTTGGGATTTTAGGCGTGGGGATCGCCACCGTTTTATGTTCGGGCTTTGTTCCTGCGCTCCAAGACTACACGATGATCGTGGTTGCAGTCACCTTCCTTGTGGCGGGCGTTGTGTCTACCCTTGTTTCGGGGATGACGGCGAAAGATCTTGGCAAAACGGCTTGGGCGGGCGTTACGAGTATTTTCCCCGCGGTACTTATGATCTTAATGGCGTCTTCTATTAAATACACAATGGAAGAAGCAAAGATTTTAGACACGTTATTGCACGCCGTTGTAGGCGCGGCGGAAACAATGCCCAAGTGGGTGGTGGTGTTGTTCATTTACTTGATCGTGCTCGTAATGAACTTCTTTATCGCGTCTGGCTCGGCAAAGGCGTTTATGCTAATTCCGCTGATTATGCCCGTTGCACAAGTGTTCGGCATTTCCCCGCAACTTTGTATTATGGCGTTTGCGTTTGGCGACGGGTTTTCACACGTATTCTATCCCACTAACCCCGTGCTTTTGATAAGCCTTGGGCTAGTGGACGTAAGTTATGGCAAGTGGGTAAAGTGGAGTTGGAAATTCCAAGCGTTGAACCTGCTGCTCACGAGTTTAATTTTAATGCTTGGTTTTGCGATCGGCTTTTAAAAAGCAATTTTGAAAAAATAATTGACAAACTATGCAAGGTTTGTTATACTGAAAACAAAAAAGGAGAATAAAAATGGCAAACGTATGTGTAATTACCGGCGGCGGTAGCGGTATGGGTTTAGAAGCGGCAAAGTACATGCCGAAGGATAAAATTATCGTTATCTCCGGTAGAACAATGAGTAAACTTGAAAACGGCGTAAACGAATTAAAGGCGCTTGGGTTTGAAGCGTATGCAAAAACTTGCGATACGTCGGATAGAGCAAGCGTGAAGGAACTAGTAGAGTTCGCGTCTTCGCTTGGTGAAGTGAAAAACGTAATTAACTCGGCAGGCGTTTCTCCCGCAATGAAAGGCACGCCCGAAGGAATTTTGAGAATTAACGCGCTCGGCACGGTGTACGTGAACCAAGAATTCTCTAAGGTAATGAAAGAAGGGAGCGTAATCGTGGACGTTTCTTCGAACTCGGCGTATATTTTACCTTCCTTTATCATCCCGAAAAAGGCGTATGCTCTTGCGGAAACGGATGAAGATGCCTTCTTGAAAAAACTTGTAAAACGCGCTTCTCTTGCAAAAGGCGAATATCAACGCAAAGGCTTTGCGTATTCCCTTTCCAAAAACTTCGTGGTATGGTACGCGAAAAAATGCGCGTTTGAATACGGGTTGAAAGGGATTCGCGTGGTGTCGCTCAGCCCCGGCTTGATTGCAACCGATATGGGCAATTTGGAAAAGGAAGACGGCGGTATGTTAATCCCGTTCTCCGCAGAAGAAAGAATGGGGAAACCGGAAGAACTCGGCTTTGCGCTTGCAACGGTTGCGGACGAAAGAAACGGCTATTTGGCGGGTGTAGACGTGCTTTGCGACGGCGGTAGCACGAACGGTATGAAAGAGTTTAAAAAGAAGAAAAAGTAAATAAAAATTCGCACCAACAAGGTGCGATACGGGATGATAGCGCAGTAAGTAGCGTTTTTATCACTGAAAAATCGGCAAGCGATAACTTGCCGATTTTTTTCTGCGAGAAAAGGTTAGGGATATTATGGCTAATCGAACAGGCGATACGCGTTTTACTCAGCCAAACCAAGCAAGTAATCCGCCGAGACGTCAAAATACTTGCATAATGCAATTAAATCCTTGAAAGAAGGCTCTTGATAACCGCACTCCCAATGAGAAAGGGTGGGTACGATTATTTGATAATTATTTCGTTTGCTTCTTTCTTCGTAGTGTTTGACAACTGCTCTTTGAAATGATATACTTTTATATGTGCACTTGCACATATAAGGAGAAGAACAAATGAAAGAGAATCGGGCTTGGTCGTTTGTAATCGTGGCCGCCGTATACTCAGGCGCTTGCGCCGTTGGCGTAGGTTTATACGCGTTATTGCCGTTTGCGTGGTGGCTAAATTTATTGCTTGCCGATATCGCCGCCACCGTTTTTACGTTTATCTTTAGCGTGTTGCTCAAAAACGCTTCCGTGTACGATCCGTACTGGAGCGTGCAGCCGATCGTCATTTTGGTAGCGTTTGCCTTTGCCGAAGGGTTAAATCTTGCGAGCGCGCTTACCCTTGCCGTCGTCTGCTGTTGGGGGGTGCGATGAACGGCGAACTGGGCGTACACCTTTCGCAATTTAACCGTGCAGGACTGGCGGTACACAATGTTAAAGGAAAAGACGGGCGTGTTTTATCCGTTTATCAACTTTACGGGGATACACCTTGTGCCCACGTTAATCGTGTACGCGTGCACGCTCCCTGCCGTGCAGATTATCCGCGTTGCGCCGGCAATGAACGTTTGGGCGGGGCTTTGCCTGCTCCTTTCCGTTGGCGCGTTCACTATGCAAGGGATTGCCGATATTCAAATGCACCGTTTCCGCCGCGCGCGCACGGGCGGTTTTATTCGGTTGGGGCTTTGGAAGTACTCCCGTCATCCAAACTACTTGGGTGAGATTTTGCATTGGTGGGGAATCGGCGGTGCGGCGTTCGCGTTAATGCCGAGCGCTTGGTATTTGCTTATCGGTGCGGTACTAAACACCGTTTTATTCTTGGTGGTGAGTATTCCTATGGCGGATGGTCGTCAATCGAAAAAAGAAGGATTTGTAGAGTATAAAGCGCAAACGCGTATGCTCTTGCCTTTTAAAAAGTAAAGAAAACAAACGAAAACCCGTTCTTTGGCAATGCCAGGGAACGGTTTTTTTTGCGCGGTTGAGTAAAAACCTTATTCTTCGTCAATAATGGAAATGGGATAAAAAACGAAGAAAAAAGGAGATTGTATTTATGGCAAAAGTACTCATAGTAGGCGCAGGCGTTTCCGGGCTTTCGGCGGGCATTTACGCTAGGCTTTGCGGACACGAAACGGTGATTTGCGAACGCCAAGCGGTTGCGGGTGGAAATCTAATGGGCTGGAAACGCGGGGGATATGAAATTGATAATTGCATTCATTGGCTCACGGGTACGAATCGGAAAAGCGGCGGGTATAAAATATGGAAAGAACTTGGTGCGCTAGGCGGCGTGAAAGTGCATCAAGCGGAAAGTTTATACACCGTGGAAAAGAATGGAAAAACGCTAACGCTATGGCAAGACGTGGATCGGTTGGAGCGGGATATGTTAGCGCTCTCGCCTGCGGATGGGCGTGAGATAAAAAAACTGATTCGCGCCATCAAACTCGTGCAGGCAATTTCGGGGTGCGGACAAGATAAAAAAGGGCACGCGCGCGAACGCACGCTATTCGATTTTTTAGCCGCGCCCAAACTGCTAAGGTATCATACGTTAAGCACGGGAGAATACGCCGAAAAATTCCGCCATTCCACGATAAAGAGTTTTATTACGGCTGTCACGGAAAAGCCGTTTTCGGCGCTTGCGTTTATCGTGACGGCGGCAACCTTTTGTTCGGGGAACGGCGGCGTGCCGCAGGGCGGTTCGCGGGCAATGGCGGAGCGTATGGTAAAGCGGTTTGAAAAACTCGGCGGCAAGTTGTATCTTTCGCGGGAAGTGGTAAAAATAGAGCACGAAGGCGGTATGGCAAGTAGCGCGGTATTTGCAAGTGGCGGTAGGGAGCCGTTCGACTACGTGATCATCACCGCCGACCCCACTTGCATATTCGGCAAGGTACTAGATGTGCCCATGCCGAAAGAAATGGAGCGCCGATACTCCGATCCGAAAATGATTCGTTTTTCAAGTTATCATTTTGCGTTTTCGTGCCCGGTAGACGAGTTAACGTTCCAAGGGGATTATATTTTCGATCTTGGGAAAGAGGCTCGAAAGGCATTAAAAACCGATCGGTTGATCTTGCGGGAGTTCTCGCACGAAAAAGAGTTTGCGCCCGCTGGAAAAACGGTTTTGCAATCACTTACCTTTTGCAAAGAAAAGGATTGTTTTGCCTTTATTAAATTAAGGAAGAACAAAACGGCGTACGAAGAAAAAAAGAGAGAACTTGCCAAAAAAGTAGAAGAAGAGATTATAAAAAAATTCCCCGCGCTTGCAGGGAAACTAAAACTTTTAGACGGTTGGACATCCGCCACCTACGAGCGGTATACGGGTTCGGAAACGGGCTCGTATATGAGTTTTATATTCACGCCAAAACAAAACCCTGCACCCTTATCTTGCGGCGTAAAAGGGCTTAAAAACGTGTTTTTAGCAACGCAATGGCAACAACTCCCAGGCGGCTTGCCGAACGCGGCAAAAATGGGAAAAAGAGCGGTGGAAGCGCTGCAAAGAAGGGAGCGAGTGCTTAGCCTAACAGGGCAGAGGAAAGCGCAAAAGAAAGTTTCTTCATATCGTTGACAGGGAAGTGTGCGTGTGCTATAATAAGGGCGAACAAAACCTTATAAAACGGAGAAACAAAAGATGAAAGAAAAGAAAAAAACGGTGGCGCTTATCGCGCACGACAACAAGAAACACGAAATGGTGAACTGGGCGTTGCAACACAAGGAAACGCTGGAAAAGTACGCTTTATGCGGTACGGGTACAACGGCTAAACTCGTGGCGGAAGCAACGGGGTTAAAGGTGAAACGGTACTTGTCTGGTCCAATGGGAGGGGATTTGCAAATCGGCGCAAAGATGAGCGAAAAGGCAATCGACAAAGTGGTCTTTTTTTGGGATCCATTGCAAATGCAACCACACGATCCAGACGTGAAGGCGCTTCTTCGAATTGCGGTGGTGTACGATATCCCCATTGCAACGAATAGAGCCACGGCGGATTTGATTTTAAGAGAAGACGAGTAATAAGGAAAAGCAAATAAAAAACCGCGTTCGGTCTATGCCGAACGCGGTTTGATTTTTTAAGAATTAGTCTTTCTTTGCAGTTTTCGTAGTTTTCTTAGCAGCGGGCTTGCCACCGTTAAGGTTTGCAACTTGCAAGTTAAGTTTAGCTACTTCTTTAGTTAAAGCAGCAACGTCGTCATCACCCTTCGCGGTAGATTTCTTCGCGGTGGAAGTGGTCTTTTTAGCAGCGGGCTTTTTAGCAGGTGCTTCAGCAACTGCTTCTTCAACAGGCGCGGGTTCTGCTTTCTTTACAGGAGCAGCCTTAGGAGCAGCGGCTTTGGGAGCAGCTTTTACTTCTGCAATAGCGGCTTCGGCTTCTGCCTTCGTTGCATTAACGCTTTCTTCCAAAGCGTTGAACTTTTCAATAAGTTCGTTGTATGCTTCAAAAACTTTCTTGTTGTCCGCTTCTATGTAAGCCGTTCTGCGGGCAAGGAAACCGATCGCAAGAGAAAAGAGCGCAGAAACGATAAATAAAATCAAACCTGCGGTTTTAACGGATCTGTAGAAAGGAACTACGAACATTGCCAAAATAACGAGAACTGCAAACACAGCAGCAGCGGCAACGCCAGCGTAGAAGAGAATCTTGAAGAAACCATTAGAGTTCTTCGAAACGTTGTTTTGATCTTTCATAATAACCCCCATAGAGATAGAATGTAAGACCATTATACCACCCAAAACCCCCTTTGTCAATAGTTTTCTAAGGAAAAAATCTTTTAAAAAAACCTTTTTTTTAACAAAAAACAAGAAAAATGCTTGACAGCGTTTGCGAATTGTGGTATTATAACAATAGTTATATAACAAATGTTATTTATATTCAAGGAGAAAAAATGGCACCGAAAGCAAAAATGACGAGAGATCAAATTGTAGAAGGGGCGTTCGCGCTCGTTAGGGAGAAAGGACACGAATGCTTGAACGCGCGCACGCTTGCTAGCGAGTTAGGGTGTTCGACACAACCGATTTTTTACAACTTTGCGTCTATGCAAGAACTGAAAGAAGAAGTGTTAAAAAAGGCGTGGGGAATTTATCAAACGTATATTTCTTCTTCCGTTTTACGCGAAAAGTACCCGCCGTATAAAGCGAGCGGTATGGGGTACGTGTTATTTGCACGGGAAGAAAAGGAATTATTCAAATGGCTTTTTATGTGCGATAGGCAGAGCGCACCGTTTTCGGCAATCCCTATGCCGAAAGAACAACTCCAAGAAGTGTACGAGAAAACGGGGCTTACGGGAGATGGAGCGGTAGAATTTCACCAAAGTATGTGGGTGTTCGTGCACGGAATAGCCACTATGATCGCAACGGGTTTTGCGGACTGGACGGAAGAACAAATACAAGCGGCTTTAACAAAGGCCTATCAAGGGTTGTACGGAGAAAGAAAATGAGTGACTGTAAAGTAGCGATTTCCGTGCGCAATTTAACGAAAAAATACGGAGAAACGGTTGCCGTAAACGGCGTTTCTTTTGAAGCGGAACAAGGGAAATTATTAGCGCTTTTAGGCTTAAACGGCGCAGGGAAAACCACCCTTGTTAAAACGCTTTGTACCCTGCTTACGCCTACGGCGGGCGACGCCGTTTTGCTTGGAAACAGTTTAAAGGAAAACGCGGCGGGGGTGAAGGAGATTATCGCGTTATCGCCCCAAGAAACGGCGGTTGCGCCGAACCTTACGGTGGAAGAAAATTTAACGCTCACGGCAAGGCTTTGCGGAGCAACGAAAGCGGAGAGCGTAGTCCGCGCCAAAAAACAATGCGAGCGGTTTTCCTTGGCGGAAGTATGGAAGAAAAAAGCGGGGAAACTTTCGGGCGGATATCAGCGCCGATTAAGCATTGCAATGGCGCTAATTTGCCAGCCGAAGATTTTGTTTTTAGACGAGCCTACGCTAGGGTTAGACGTGCTTGCTCGCCGA
>JAFTHR010000025.1 GCA_017457345.1 Clostridia bacterium
GCAGTAGAAGACGTTATCTTCAAGAATATGGGCGTTTCGTTCACCATATCCTTTATCTCGCTTATTTTGCAAATGTTGATCGCAATTCCTTTAGGGGTAAAGTGCGCCGTAAATCAATATGGAAAACTCGACTATACCGCAACGGTTTTTGCTATGATCGGTATGTCGTTCCCCACCTTCTTTTTCGGTACGATCGTTATTAAATTGTTTGCCGTGGAACTCGGTTGGTTTGAAACGGGTGGTCTCGTTTCGGGTACTCTTCCGTTCGACGCAACCGGTTGGGAACGGTTCACGGATATGGCGTGGCACTTAGTGCTTCCTATGTGCGTGCTCGTTATCCTTTCCGTGGGCGGCTTGATGCGTTATACCCGTACGAACACGCTCGAAGTGTTAAACGCCGATTATATCCGCACGGCTAGAGCGAAAGGGTTATCGGAACAGACGGTTATTTATAAGCACGTGTTTAGAAACACGTTGATCCCGCTCGTCACTATGCTTGCAGGCTCGCTTCCCGGGCTCTTTGGCGGTGCAATGATTACCGAAACCATCTTCGATATTCCGGGGATCGGTAGCATGGCGTACGCGGCGCTCCGTGAAGGGGATATCCCGTTCATTATGGGCTACAATATGTTCATTGCCGTGCTCGTTATTTTAGGCGTGTTGCTTTCGGATATTATGTACGCGGTCGTTGACCCGCGCGTGAAACTCAAATAAGGAGGTTTGATATGGAAGAAAAAGAAATCGTTCTCGAAGAAGAAAATGTTTCCGTTCAAACCGAAAACGCGGCGGTGGAAATGACGGAAGAAGAATTACACGGTGAAAAGTTAAACGAACGGGTGAAAACCCTTTCCCCTACCATGACGGTGTTAAAGCGGTTCTTCCGCTCCAAACTCTCTATGACGGGGCTTATCATTTTGCTCGTTTTGTTCGCGTTCTCCTTCCTTGGCCCGCTCATCTCGCCTTGGTACGAAAACGGCGATCGCGTTGCCGATACCTTGCGTATGGGGAAAGAGTACTTTACCACCAGAAACCCGCTCGAATACGTGGTGGACGGGCAAACGTATAAAGCGTTTGACATTGCCGTTCAAAACTACACGTTCAACGTGTATGCGGATATTTCTTGGGAGCATTGGCTCGGTACCGACGAAAACGGCTACGATATTTTAACGAACTTAATGCTCGGCGGGCAAATTTCGCTTACGATCGGGCTTGTGGTCGTTATCATTGAAACGCTTATCGGCGTGGTACTCGGCGGTTTGGCAGGGTACTTCGGCGGTTGGGTAGACCAAGTGATTATGCGTATCGTGGATATTTTAAACTGTATCCCGCAATTACCCATTATGTTGATCTTGTCTGCCACGCTAGATGGGTTAGGGATTATGGACATTTCCCGTTTGTACTACCTGATGATTGTACTTTGCTTAATCGGTTGGGCAGGTACGGCTCGAATTGTGCGCGGTCAAATCCTGTCCTTGCGCGAACAAGAGTTTATGCTTGCGGCAAAATGCTCCGGGCTTTCGGTTGGTAGAAAGATCTTCAAACACTTAATCCCCAACGTTATGCCCCAACTTATCGTGTCTATGACGCTCGGTCTTGGTAGCATCATCTTAACCGAAGCAACGCTCGGCTTCTTGGGGCTTGGCGCGCCGCTCGGTGAACCTACTTGGGGTAGTATGATTAACTACGTAAACAGCGGTACGATCGGTTTGGACAGCCCGTACGTGAACTTCTGGATTCCCGCAGGTATTTGCATTACCCTTGCGATCTTGGCGTTCAACTTTGTAGGCGACGGCTTGCGTGATGCGTTCGACCCGAAAATGAAGAGGTAAATTATGGCGGAAGAAAAGAAAAAAACCGGTTATATAACGGCGAAAGAATCCCGCCGTATCGTAAAAGAAAATAGCAAACAAATTCGCTACTTTGAAAAACGGAAGAAGAGAAAGATCGTTGAAGAAGAATTCATTACCGAAATGAAAGATCCGAACAACATTATTGAGTTCGAAGATCTACATACTTTCTTCTTTACCGACGCAGGCGTTGTGAAAGCGGTAAAC
>JAFTHR010000230.1 GCA_017457345.1 Clostridia bacterium
AAACGGAATAAGTTTGCGCTGTGGAAGAAGGGGAGAGCGTGGCGGAAAACGAATGTGCCGTTTCGGTGTTTATTCCACGGGAAGGAGACGGACTTTGGGAGTTGGCTTCGCGTTTAAAGAGCCCGCCCGAAGAAGTGGCAAAAAATAATCCGCACTTATCTTTCCCCGTGAAAAAGGGTGAAAGGATAGTCATTTATCGCCGAAAAGAGTAAAAAAACGGGCGAAAACGTGGCGTTATTTGAAAAAAACAAGATTTAAATCTTGTATTTTCAAAAAAAATATGCTACAATGTATTTACGCGGTTTTCAGGCGGCAGAGTACGCCGCCTGAAAATCAAGCGATAAGTAGCGGAGAAAAAGGGAATGAAAACCGTAAAAGAGCGCGTTTTTGCCAAAGTAAATTTAACGCTTTTCGTGCAGGGCGCACAAGGCGGTTATCACGCGCTTGATTCGCTCGTGGCGAGCGTGGATCTTGCCGACACCGTGGTGATCAAGGATAGAAAGGACAACCTGATTCGTTTGCAGATGAAAGGATTGCCGATTCCCCCTATCCACGTAGAAAAGAATAATGCGTATAAGGCGGCGAAAGCCTTTATGGAAACGTTCGGCTGCGGCGGGGTGGACATAACCGTTTACAAGGATATTCCCGTTGGTGCGGGGCTTGGCGGTTCTTCTGCGGATGCGGCGGCGGTTTTGAACGGTATGGCGAAACTGTTTGGCGTGAAAGACGAAGAAAAGTTGGATATGCTTGCCGATTCGTTGGGGAGCGATACCAAGTATATGCGCCGTGGCGGCTACGCGCGCATGGGTGGGCGCGGTGATAGGATTGAGCGAATTGATTGCGAAGAGACTTTGCATCTATTGTTGCTCTGCCCGAACACTTCCGTATCCACTGCCGAGTGTTTTGCAACCTTTGATAGGTTGAGTGAAAACGCCGTGCGAGAAAATCCCACGGACGATTGTATAAAAAGCCTGCTTGCGGGCGATATCGTAGGAGTAGGACAAGCGCTTACAAACGATTTATACCCGGCGGCGAGCGTGCTCAACGCGGAAGTGAAAAAGGCATACGAAGAAGCGCAATCCTTTTCTCCTTGCGGCGCGGTAATGACGGGTTCAGGTAGTTGCGTTTTGGCGCTATTTGAAACGCGGGAACTGTGCGAGTGGGCAAAGAGTAGATATCGCGGCAAAGCTCAAGCGTTCGTGGTGAAAACGGTTGGAGAAAAACAGGAAGGCTAACTTACGGGAGAGAAAAATGGAAGAAAGAATTATCGACGACGAAAAGGGAAGAAAAATTCGTTTAAAGAAGACGGCGGACGGCTACGTTGACGCCACCGAAGAATACGCCGAAGATCTTGCCGCGGAAGAAACGGTAGGGGAAGAAAGCGAAGAAACGGCGGAAGAACTTGCGTTTGAAATCCCGGAACTCGAAGAAGACGACGAGGATTTGGTAAACTTAACGCCAAGCGAAGCGCTCGAACTTAGAAAGAAGAAAAAGGAAGAAGAAGAGGCGCGTAAAGCGGAATACGATAGGCTTTGCAAGGAAGGACAGGCTTTGCTCGATACTTCTAGTTTCCGCGCGGCGGAACTCGTGTTTGAAAAGGCGTTGATGCTTGACGAAGAGGCGGTTTTAGCTTCCTACGGCTACTGGTGCGCGAAAACTTCGAACTTTACAGAGAGTGAAGTGCTTTTAGAAGAATACGCCGAAGAAGGGTTCGATAGTTTAGAGCACGATTTGGGCTATAACGCCGTGCAAATGATCCGTGAGAACCACACCGAATCGTTTAAACAAAAAATTGCGGAATTAGAAGAACAGGAGAAACCGCTTGCCGAAGTGGTGGAAAAGAAACAAAGCACGCGCAGGGCGTACTTAAAGGTGCGCCGTTGGAACGCGGGCGTGCTCTTTATCGCTTCGGGGATTGTAATGCTTGCGGCTATGATTATCGCTATCGTATTCGCTTCGAACATCTATTCCACGCCGAACGGGGAATTCATTATGCCCACGATCGTTGCCGCCGGCGCGTTCGTAGTGCTTCTTGCGGTATTCTTAGTGTTTACCAACAAGTTCTTGAACGCAATGCGTATGTATCGAGCGAACGAGCG
>JAFTHR010000231.1 GCA_017457345.1 Clostridia bacterium
AACGTGGATAAGTTCGAAGGCTTTTCCTGTCCCCGATCGGCGAACGGGTTATACTATATAAAAGAGCACGCAAACGCGTTAATTTCGGCTTGGGTGGTAGACGCGTACGACTATGGCACGCACACCGTGTTCATTGCCGAAGTGGCGGACTGTGAAACCCTTTCGAACGAACCGAGCGCAACGTATGCCTACTATCAAGCGAACGTGAAGCCTAAGCCCCAAGCGCCGGCAAAAACGGAAGAAAAAACGGAGAAGTGGGTATGCTCCGTTTGCGGCTACGTGCACGAAGGCCCGCTCCCGGAAGATTTCGTTTGCCCGTGGTGCAAACACCCCGCAAGCGATTTTGAAAAAATGGAATAATAAAAACCGCGGAAATCTCCGCGGTTTTTTCATTTTATTCAATTTCTAGTTCTTCGCAACGGAACACTTCGTCGTCTAAGAAATCTATAAGAGAGAGTTCAAAGCCTTTCGCGATCATCATTACAATACTTAACGTAACCGTTTTGCTACCGGAACAAGTATATGATAGAAAAATCGGAGTGAAAACGGTCGAAAAAACAAGAAAAAAGACGAGAAAAATTATTTTTAAAAAAGGCGTTAAAATAACTTGACACAACTATTTTTAATTGTTATAATTACCGAGTAATCAAAATAAATGCAGAGGCGAAGGAGGGTTGAAAAAAGATGTCCACGGTTAAAGTTGGTGAAAACGAAAACGTAGAAAGCGCGTTGCGTCGTTTTAAGAGAAAGTGTTCTCGCGACGGGATCATCGGCGATTTGAGAAAGAAAGAATTCTACGAAAAGCCTTCCGTTAGAAGAAAGAAGAAATCCGAAGCAGCAAGAAAAAGAAGCAGAAACTAAACGAAAGAAAAGTTCACAGCAAGGGTTGTGAACTTTTTCTTTTGCAAAAAATGTCGGCGTCTGTCGTAAAAGGAGCGAATATGCAACAAACTCTAAAATCGTTAGCAAAACAAGCGAAGAACCGAGTAAAGAACGGGTTTTGGCAAACCTGTCAAACGGATATTACGCATAAGATGGAACGCGCAAAAGAACAAGGATTAAACGAAAACGAGGCGGGCAGGTATTTAAAAAACAAGGTATCTTCGGCACTTTCGGGGGAAAAAGAAGACGAGTTTTATTTAAAGGTAAAAGAGATATTAACCGAGGAGGGAGAAGTGAGCGACGCAATCGGCCGTTTAACGGACAAAGCGTACTATAATTCCCTTTCATACGAAGAAAAGCAACGCTACACCCTTTCCCTTAGCGAGCGGTATTTGCGGGCGCTAGAACGTTTTAGAAAAGAATGTGCGTTCGAATCGCTAAACGAACGAGCGTAGAGAATACGGCATACCGATCAACGGTATGCCGTAAAACTTTATAAAAAGCCTTGCAATAACACTTGCAATTCGCGCGCGCGATATGGTATAATATACCTATGTTAGAAACGAATGAGATTTTAAAAACTTTAAACGAAGAGCAAATCAAGCCCGTTCTCGCCACCGAAGGCGCGGTACTTGTGCTAGCGGGCGCAGGGAGTGGTAAAACGCGTGTTTTAACTTCCCGTATTGCCTATCTCGTCCATGAAAAAGGCGTGCCTGCGCGCGCCATTTTGGCGATCACGTTCACCAACAAAGCGGCAAACGAAATGAAAGAGCGCGTTTCCCGCCTTGTAGATAGCGAAGGGATGTGGGTTTGCACGATTCACAGTATGTGCGTGCGGATTTTGCGCACGTATGCCGAAGAAGTGGGGATTCACCCGAACTTCTCCATTTATAGCGAAACGGAGCGTGCGAACGTTATTAAAAAATCCTTCCAAGAGTGTGGGTACGACGACGAGAAACTGTTAAAAGAAGTAAAATACCATATTGCGAACGCAAAGATGTTAGGGCAACTTCCCGATCGGTATTTGCAGGAAAACGTCGGCGAGCCAGAGATTGAAAAAATTGTGAAAGTGTACGCTCGTTATCAAGCGCACCTGCGTGAAAACAACGCGTTGGATTTCGACGATTTGCTTGGCGAAACCCGCATCCTGCTCAAAAACAACGCCGAAGCGCGGGAGTATTTGAGTAGTCGTTTCCGCTATATTTTGGTGGACGAGTTCCAGGATACGAACGAAGTGCAGTACGACATTGTAAAACTGCTCTCTTCGGTGCACGGGAATTTGTTCGTGGTTGGCGACGACGACCAGTCTATTTACGGTTGGCGCGGCGCAAAGATAGAAAACATTTTACACTTTGAAAGGGATTTCCCCGGTACAAAGGTGTTTAAGTTGGAGCGGAACTACCGATCGACCAAAGCGATTTTGAAAGTGGCGAACGCCGTCATTAAAAACAACGGCAGAAGAAAATCGAAAACGTTATGGACGCAAAACGCAGACGGGGAAACGCCGCAAGTAAAAGAACTAGAAGAAGAAAGCGGGGAAGCGCGGTTTATCGCACACACGATCGCAGGGCTGATGAACAAGGGATATCGGTTTTCGGATTTTGCCGTACTGATGCGCTTAAACGCATTAACGCGCTCTTTGGAACAAGAATTTTTAGCGGACGGAATTCCGTTCAAAGTGTTCGGCGGGTTCAAGTTCTACGAACGGAAAGAAATTAAGGATTTGCTTGCGTATTTGCGGCTCATCAACAACCCGTTCGATAGCGAAGCAATCACCCGCATTATCAACGTGCCCAAGCGCGGGATCGGCGCAAAAACGGTAGAACTTTTGCAAAACTACGCGTATGAGACCGAACTTACGGTGTACGACGCGTTGCTGGATTTAGACGAGATCGGCATATCGGGCGCAACCAAACAAAAGTTGATCGATTTCCGTGAGATGATCAAAAGATGGATTATCGAAGCGCAAGAAACGCCCGTAAACGAACTCGTAAAAAGTATCGTTGCGGAAACGCAAATGCGCCTTGCTTACGCAGGGGATAGCGACGATAGTTTGAACAAACTTGCCAATATCGACGAATTTATTCATTCGGTAGACGATTATTGTAGGTTGAACCCCACGGCAACGCTCACAGACTATTTAAACCAAGTTTCGCTCACCGCCGATACCGACGAGATGGACGACGGGAACTACGTGACGCTTGCCACCATCCACGCGGTAAAAGGGTTGGAATTCCGCTGCGTATTTTTATCGGGGATGGAAGAAGGGATTTTGCCCGTCACCCGTGCGGCAACGAGCGAAAGCGAATTAGAAGAAGAGCGCCGCTTAACGTACGTGGCGGTCACGCGAGCAAAGGAGCGGTTATACCTTACCCGGTCCAAGAGCCGCTATTTATACGGTAGGAGAGAGCCCACGGCGCGTTCACGCTTTTTAAAGGAACTCGGCGCGGAAGTGGAGTTGCCTATGCAAACCAGATTCGCCTATCGCCGCGGGTACGACGAAGACGGGTTTTATCCCGACGAAGATTACGACGACGGGTATTCGTACGCCAAAAAATCTTCTTACGGCGGTGGATATTCGTACGGTAGCAGTTCGCAGTATTCCACGCAAACCAAACGAGTGGGTACGTACACGGGCTCGGTGTATAAGCCGAGTGCCGCTTACGGTAGTTATTCCCGCAACGAAGAGCCGAAAAAGACGGTGGCGTACGGCGGCTCTATGATGCCGCAAAAACCGAAGCCTGCGGGCGGGAAGGACGTGTCCGCTTTCCAAATCGGCGTTCGGGTGAGCCATCCCAAGTTCGGCGAAGGAACGATCGTTTCCGTGAAAGGCACGGGCGCGAACACGATTGCAGATATTGCGTTCAAGGGGTTTGGCATTAAACAGTTGTCGGTGGCGCTCGCGCCGCTTACGGTACTTTCTTAAAGGGGAAATAAAATGACGCAAAGAGAAATCACCGATTTGCTTAATAAGTGGGCGTACGAATACTACGTGTTAGACGAGCCTACCGTTTCGGATAAGGAATACGACGCGCTTTACGATACCTTGCAAAGGATGGAAAAAGAGAGCGGCGAAATTTATCCCGATAGCTCCACGCGCAGAGTTGGCGGCGAGCCGATTAAAGCGTTTGATCGTCACGAACACGTGGCACGGCTGTATAGTTTGGATAAGTCGGTTTCAGAAGAAGAACTCCGCGCTTTTTTAACGCGGGTAAAAAAAGCGGACGAGAGCGCCCGTTTTACCGTGGAATATAAGTTCGACGGGTTAACGGTTTGCTTAACGTATAACGGCGGAAAATTCGTTCGTGCCACCACGCGCGGAAACGGCGTGGTAGGGGAAGACGTGACGGCGCAAGTGCTCACCATCCCTTCTTTCCCTTTGACCATTCCATACGAAGGGTTGTTAGAAGTACGCGGCGAAGCGATCATTCGCTTGTCGGTATTAGAAGAGTACAATAAAACGGCGGCAGAGCCGCTCAAAAACGCCCGCAACGCGGTGGCGGGCGCTATTCGAAATCTCGATCCGAAAGTGACGAAAAATCGCCGTCCTGAGATCTTATTTTACGACGTAAACTATATTGAAGGAAAAGCCCTTTCTCAAACGGAAGCACACGCGTTTTTGCGGGAGCAGGGATTTAAAGTATACCCGTTCTTTAAGGTGTGCGAGAGTGAAGACGAAGTAATTTCCGCCGTTGCGGAGATTGAACGGATGCGCCGAGAAATAGACGTGTTAACAGACGGCGCGGTTATTAAAACCGATCAAGTTGCCGTACGCGATTTGCTTGGGTTTACCGATAAGGTCCCCCGCCATTCTATGGCGTATAAGTTCGAAGCGGAAGAAGTGACCACCCTTTTAAAGGACGTTATTTGGCAGGTGGGTAGAACGGGGAAATTAACGCCGCTTGCCTTGCTTGAACCCGTGGAGTTGGGCGGAGCAACCGTTTCGCGCGCAACGCTGAATAACTACTCGGATATCGAGCGCAAAAACGTGAAGATAGGGTCAAGAGTGTTGGTGCGCCGTTCGAACGAAGTCATCCCCGAAATTTTGGGGGCAACGGAGCACTACGAAGGGAGCAAAGAAATAGAAAAGCCGATAGTTTGCCCTGCTTGTAAAACGGCGCTGGAAGAAGTCGGTGCGCATCTTTTCTGTCCAAACGGAAATTGCGAGCCGAGAATTGCGGCGAAACTCGATCATTACGCGAGCAAAAACGCAATGGATATCGAAGGGTTTTCGGAGAGCACCGCATACCTTTTAATCCGCGAAAAAGGAGTGAAAAACTTTTCCGATTTGTACCGCTTAACGGCGGCGGACTTAGAAGGGCTCGAAGGGTTCAAAGATAAAAAAATCACCAACCTACTCACGGCGATTGAAAAGAGTAAAAACGCGCCGCTAGACGCGTTCCTGCACGCTATCGGGATCGGCGGCGTTGGGAGAGTGGCGGCAAAGGATTTAGCAAAAACGTATAAAAGCGTGGAAGGCTTGCAAAGCGCATCAAAAGAAGAGTTGACCACGCTCGAAAACGTGGGAGAAATTACCGCCGCGCAAATTGCAGACTTCTTTGCAAACGAAGAAAACAGGCAGGAACTTGCCGCGCTCAAAGAACTTGGCATTGATCCAAAGGAAGAGCCGAAAGAACAAATAGACGGCGTGTTCACGGGCGAAAAAGTGGTGCTCACGGGCAAACTTTCTTCCCTTACCCGCGGTGAAGCGCAAAAGTTGATTGAAGGGCAGGGGGGCGAATGTCTTTCTTCCGTCACGGCGAAAACTACGCTCGTGGTTGCGGGGGAAGACGCAGGCAGTAAACTTGCCAAAGCGCAAAAACTCGGCGTGAAGATCGTAGGGGAAGAAGAATTTTTGGCAATGGTGCAAGGAAAAAACTGAAATCGGAGAAAAAAGTTCTCCATAGGGCTTGAAATTTTATAAAAGTTTTGGTATAATACCAAAAAATACGAACGAGAAAGGAAAAAACGGCTATGCTTAGTATGACGGGCTATGGAAAAGGCGAATACAAACAAGGGGGCTTGGAAATCACCTGCGAAATTAAAACGGTGAACAACCGTTATTTAGACGTTTCGGTGAAAGCACCCCGCGTGTTTACGGCGTATGACGACGTGATTCGGTCGCTCGTCCGCGAAAAACTCACGCGTGGCCATGCCGACGTGTTCGTGTCTATGAAAGACAAACGGGAAACGAAAACGACGATCGCTTTGGACTTAGCGGTGGCGAAAGCCTATCTTGCGGCGGCGGAAGAACTCAAAGCCGAATGCCCGAACTTGCGCGACGATTTAACCCTTTCCTCTCTTCTTCGCTATCCCGAAGTATTAAAGCAAGAAGAAGCGCAGGCGGCAGACGAAGAACTGCTTGCGGGCTTAAAAGAAGCGCTTAGCGCGGCGCTTGAAAAGTTGAACGAGATGCGTGCAATCGAAGGGGAAAAACTTGCGGCGGATATGTTGAGCCGCGTGGAAACGATTGAAAAGACGGTGGAAAAAATCACCGAGCGCGCGCCGCTCATTGCAAGCGAATATCGCGAA
>JAFTHR010000026.1 GCA_017457345.1 Clostridia bacterium
GCGCCGTATTTTTCAAGCGTGCGGTTTTTGGTGAAACCGAGTTTTAACACGTTGTTTTCGCTATACGGGTTAAGCGGCGAAACGGTGGCGCAAAGCAGGTTTACACCGCACGATTTTGCATACGCTTCTAACTTTTCTCCAAGCAAGCGTTGGAGTCCGTTTCCGCGGTAGGGCTTGTCCACCATGCAAAGTTTGTTGTTCGCCGTGCGCTTACCGCTTATATCTACGCCCACGAGCAAGTGCGCAAGGTCTTCTTCCGCGCGATCGGCAAAATATAAAATACCGATGGCTATCATTTCCCCGCCGTAAAACACGCCAAGGGAAAGGTTGGGCTTTTCCACGCACTCTAAAAACATTTCTTCGGTGTTTTTTCTAAGCAGTTCGGGGTTCTCTAAAGAAGCGATAACTCTATCCTGCAACGCCAAAATCTGGGGTACATGGCTCGGTTTTAAAGGAATAAACTGAAAATCGGAAGGGCTTATTTTCATTATTTATCGTTCTCCTTAACGAGCCTTGCGTACGTTTCGGCGTCTACGAGCGTTTCCAAACAACGAGTAGCGTACACGCTCCCTTCTTTGGGCACTTTGCCGATCTTTTTGCGATAATCTAACCACTTTTTTTCCAACTTAAAAATGTTCACAAAGTTTTCCGGTTGCGGTATAATTTTCGATTCCTGCACGAACTTGGAATGAACGGCAAGGAAGAACCGATACGCGAATAAATTATCGATTACTTCGATATCCAACACCTTGTCTTCCACGAGCAAATTGATCGTTTCAAAAAAGGTTAAGTAATTCGAAACCGTACCCTTGGAGATCGCAAGCAAGCACTTACCTTGCTCTTTGCATTCGGCTTGGTGCGGGCACTTCCCGTCTAAACAGTTTTGGAGCGCGTTATACAGTTCGGCGTACTCGGCGTTCTCCACAAACGATTTATTGAGTTCGGTTAAAAATTGCGCGCGGGCAATTTCTTTGGAATCCCCTAATTGACGAATTGCCACGAACAACGAAACCACAAGCCCGATCGTTTCAAAGGACGAAACGAGCAATTCAAAAAAGTCGCTATCCGAGAACTCGAAAAAGAGCCGAAGCAGATGCGCCAAACTCACCATTAGCGCCACGATCAGGACCATAGTGAGCGAAATGACGGCTTTTTGTCTAAAATCTTTTGCTTTTTTCATAATTTTTTCCTTTTGTAGAAAAATTGTTATCTTTTGTTATTCTATCATTTTTTTCTCGGTCTGTCAAGACCTTTCTTTTTACCCTAATAAACGCCCCTTACTCTTGCCATCAAGCACTTATTCTTCCAAAAAGAAATACGCACCGCTATGGGTGCGTTTCTATTTTTGGAGCAGGTGACGAGAGTCGAACTCGCCGGGAACAGCTTGGGAAGCTGCCGCCATACCGCTAGGCGACACCTGCATTTGAAAGTGTTATCATTATAACACCTTCGTTTTCTTTTTGTCAATGGTTTTTTAACCGTTTTTTGTATTTTTTTGCGGTTATCTTTTCTCCGCACACGCCTTGCATTTTCCGAAAAATTCTACCGAGTACCCTTCTATCGAAAAATCACAGCCGCTCTTGATTCCGCTCGGCGCTATCCCGCCTTCTACCCATACGTCCGCCACCTTTCCGCACCCTTCACAATGTGCGTGATAATGCGGCGCTACGTTGTAATCGTAACGCACGTCCTTCCCCGCAACGCGGAGTTCTAAAGCCTTCCCCGCCGAAGAAAACCCGTTTAATACGCGGAACACCGTGGCTCTACTGATCGAAGGTTGCCGCTCGTGCACGTATCCGTATACCTCCGTTGCCGTGGGATGATCAAGGGTGCACAACGCTTCGTAGATCGCCGACTTTTGCTTCGTTTGGCGCTCTTGGATCATTCTTTATCCCTCCTTAATAAGACTTAATATCAATATCAGTATAGCATAGGTTTTGCGTTTCGTCAAGGGTTTTTTTAAGAAATTATAATCTTTTTCTAAAAGTTTTCTGTTATTATGCAAAAAGGGGCATACAGGGAACGGTTTTTGCCGTGCCGCCGCAAAAATGGCGCGGGCAGGGAACGATTTTTTGGGCTTTCTTGCGAAAGTTTTATCCATCCGCATAGTTTTGTTTATTTGCTTACGCATACGTTTTTTAAGTGATTTTATTTTATAAAATCCTTATTTTTCCTTTTTCGGCAACACTTTGTTTGAACATTTTAACTTTTTTTTCTTGAAAGACTTGTCAAACGGCTTTTAATATGCTATAATTTTGTTGTTAAATGTCGAGTTTTATAAAAACTCGGTAAAATTCATTCAAACATAGTTTAAAAAAGGAGAGGGGATTTCCCCTAGAACGCATACACTAATGACAAACAAGGTACAAACAACTGAACCTACGCTAGAACGAACAATCGAGCCTAAAAGCGGATTCCGTTATCATTGTTATCTTTTTACAAAGCGGTTGTTCGATATCCTGGCTTCGTTTTTGGGCATGATTGTTTTATCGCCCGTAATTCTGCTCTGCCTTTTGATCAAATGGCTTGAGGATTTCCACAACCCCGTTTACGTTTCTACCCGCGTTGGTAAAAACGGAAAACTTTTTAAATTTTACAAGATAAGAAGTATGTGCGCCAACGCCGAACAAATGAAAGCCGCGTTAATCCAAGAAGGAAAGAACGAAGCCGACGGACCTGCTTTTAAAATGAAAAACGATCCGAGAATTACGAAGTTCGGCAAATTTTTGCGCAAAACTTCTCTCGACGAATTGTTGCAACTTTGGAATATCTTTAACGGCTCAATGACTATCGTTGGCCCGCGCCCGCCGATTCCCGCAGAGGTGGAAGAATATACGCCCTACCACCACCAACGCTTGTTGGTTAAGGGCGGTCTGCTCTGTCTTTGGCAAATCCAAAAAAACAGAAACTCTATCTCTTTCGAAGATTGGGTTGCTCTCGATTTAGAATATATCGAAAAGCAAAGCCTGTGGCTTGATCTCAAAATTATTTTCAAAGGCGCTTTTATGGTCGTTTTTGATCATTCTGGCGAATAACGTCCGCAAAGGAGGAAACATATGAAAGGTATTATTTTAGCAGGCGGTAGTGGAACTAGGTTATATCCGCTTACCCTCGTTACGAGTAAGCAACTTTTGCCCGTGCACGACAAACCTATGATTTATTATCCGCTCTCCACGTTAATGCTTGCGGAAATTCGGGATATCTTAATCATTTCTACCCCCGAAGACACCCCGCGCTTTCAACGTTTGCTTGGCGACGGTTCAAAGTTCGGCATCCACCTTTCTTACGCCGAACAACCTTCTCCCGACGGGCTTGCGCAAGCCTTTTTAATCGGCGAAGAGTTTATCGGGGACGACGCTTGCGCGCTCATTTTAGGCGATAACATCTTCTACGGGGCAGGTTTAACGCAACACCTGAAAAATTCCGTTCGACGTGCCGTTGATGAAAACACGGCAACGATTTACGGATACTACGTAGACGATCCCGAACGGTTTGGGATTGTGGAATTAGACGCGAAAAACAACCCCGTATCCATTGAAGAAAAGCCGAAAAACCCGAAATCGAATTATTGCGTGACGGGCTTATATTTCTACCCGAAAGGGGTGAGCGAACGAGCAAAATCCATTCAACCTTCCGCCCGCGGAGAACTGGAAATCACTTCTTTAAACAACTTATATTTGGAAACGAAAAATATGCACGTCACTATGCTCGGCCGCGGCTACTCTTGGCTAGACACGGGCACACACGAATCGTTGACGGACGCTTCGGCATACGTACAATCGCTTGAACGGCACCAAGGCTTAAAACTTGCGTGCTTAGAAGAAATTTCTTATATCAACGGCTGGATCACGAAAGATCAACTTTTA
>JAFTHR010000232.1 GCA_017457345.1 Clostridia bacterium
ATAGATGAGATATGGTGGCGCAACGAAATCGTTGCGCCATAACTATTTAAAGTACTTTTAAAATAGTTGCATTTACAATTTGATTGTGCTAAAATAAGTAAAAATTAGGTAAAATATGAAAGTTTTTGCAATTAGTGATTTACACCTTTCTTTTAGCAGTGAAAAGCCGATGGACGTGTTTGGTGCGCATTGGGAAGGGCATTTCGAAAGAATTAAAAAAGACTGGATCGATAAGGTGAAAGAAACGGACGTAGTTTTAATCGCCGGCGATATCAGTTGGGCAATGAAACTCCAAGACGGCGCTTCGGACTTGGCTCATTTGGCGTGCTTGCCCGGCAAAAAGGTGTTCATACGCGGCAATCACGATTTTTGGTGGAACGGTATAGGCAAACTTCGTGCCTTAGCGCCCGATCCTAGTTTTGTATTTTTACAAACGGACTGTGTGAAGATAGAGAACTTGGTGATCGTAGGCTCGCGCGGTTGGGCGTGCCCCGGAAGCCCGGATTTTTCCGAACAAGATCAAAAGTTGTACCTGCGAGAAGCAGAGCGGTTTCGCTTGGCGTTTGCGGAAGCGAAAAAGGTGCGCGAAGAAGGGGACAAAGTGGTTGCAATGATCCACTATCCGCCTTTCAACTTAAAGAAAGAGCCTTCCCTTTTTACCGAACTGTTTGAAAAGGAAGGGGTGGATAAAGTGGTATTCGGGCATTTGCACGGAGAAACGTATTTCCCGCTTACAACGGAGCGCAGGGGGATAACGTACCATTTAACTTCTTGCGATAAAACGGCGTTCCGTTTGGTGAAAATATATTAAAAATATATTAAAAATAGAAAAAAGTTCTCTCTACCCCCTTTACAAGAAGGGAAAAAGGTGGTATAATAAACGTATCTTTAAGAGCGGTACCGTGATGCCGACAAGACGAATTGAACTTTAGTAAGGGGCAAAGTCCCTAGTTTTACTCACGTTATTTTTAGTCTTGTGCATCACGCGCAAGACTTTTTTTGTGGAAAGGAGAAAGAAAATGCCTGAACATATTATACTAGACGCCCAAGCGCTTTCCCGTACCTTTACCCGCCTGGCGCACGAAGTTTCGGAGAGAGAAGAAGACCTTTCTTCGATCGTGATCGTAGGGATTAAAAAGGGCGGAGAATACGTGGCGCAACGCCTGTCTGCGTGTATGAAAAAAAATCTCGGCGTGGAAGTACCGTACGCTTCTATTGACGTGAGTATGAAACGGGACGATTTGGTTTCGGCGTTCTTCGTGCCCGAATACACCGAAAACGAATTGCCGTTTTCCTTAGACGATAAAACGGTAGTGCTTTGCGACGACGTGCTTTATACGGGCAGAACGGTGCGCGCGGCAATCGAAACGTTGTTTTCGCTTGGTAGACCGAAGCGGGTGCTTTTGCTAGAAGTAGTCGATCGCGGGGGAAGACAGTTGCCCGTTCGTGCCGACTTCGTGGGAAAGAACTTGCCCACTTCTAAACAAGAGTACGTTGCGGTGAAGTTTACGGAAGCGGGGGACGCGGAAGACGGCGTTTCTATTTATAAGAAAGAAGAAAAATAATCAAGGGAGATAGAACAAATGCTCAAACGGAAGGACATACTCGGCTTGATAGACGCCACGCCAGACGAGATTTACGAAATTCTCGATACGGCGGCGAATATGAAGCGGTTGTTAAAACAAGGCATCAAAAAACTTCCCCATTTAGAGGGATGCACGGCAACGATTCTCTTCTATGAGAACAGTACGCGTACGCGCACGAGTTTCGAACTTGCGGCAAAGTATATGGGGGCAACCACGGTGAATATCGCGGCGGGAACTTCTTCGGTGGCCAAAGGCGAAACGCTTATTGATACGGGGAAAACGTTAGACGCGCAGAAAAACGATTTCATCATTATCCGTCACACTATGGGCGGTGCGCCGTATTTGCTTGCAAAAACGGTAAAAGCGAGCGTGTTAAACGCGGGGGACGGGATGAACGAACACCCCACGCAGGCGCTTTTGGATATGCTCGTTATGCGTGAAAAATTCGGCACGTTAGAAGGATTAAAAGTGGCGCTGCTTGGCGATATTAAGCACTCGCGTGTGGCAAAGTCTAATTTGTTAGGGCTCACCAAACTCGGCGCGGAAGTTCGTATGTTCGCGCCCGAAACGTTAATTCCCAAAGGAATTGATAAACTTGGTGCAAAAATTTGCCGCTCGAAAGAGGAAGCGGTAGACGGAGCGGACGTTGTAATGGGGCTTCGAATTCAACTTGAACGCCAACAATCGGGGAACTTCCCTTCGCTCAACGAATACGGCGAATTCTACGGAGTGACCGAACGCACGCGCGCG
>JAFTHR010000233.1 GCA_017457345.1 Clostridia bacterium
TATTGTTTGCAAAACGATAAAAAAATTATGGTTGCAAATAATCATATTACTTTTGGGTAGCGTGGTTGTTTTACTTTTTCCAAATGGCACCAACAACTTTTTTATGTATCCTTACTACATAATCGGATTCTATTTTGCAAAATACAAAGATAGCATTCCAAAAAAACTATTATCCGTGAAGTATTCGTCGCTTATACTCTTTCCCTTTCTAATGTTTTTCTTTAGAAAAGAGCACTTATTAGTCGAAGAAACGTTATTCCAATCTATTGAAATAGACTTATTCCGTTGGTTTATTGGACTTATAGGCAGTTTGTGTGTCATAGTATTAATGCAATTACTCTATGATTTTATCATTCGTAAAAACGACAAGTTTTTCGTTTGGAAAGCCACAGCCTATCTCGGAGAAAAATCCTTGCAAATCTACGCATTATCCGTTATCTTTTTATCTTCTTACTTGCCAAAACTTTATTCCCTAATTATAAATTTACTTCCATCAATAGACACTTTCTTCGCTCAATATATATGGGTATATAACTTAGGTTTTACCGTTGTTTTAGCAATTTTGTACTGCATAGGTATCAGCATTATTATCAAACTCCTTGAAAAAACAAAAATAAGCCCCATCCTATTCGGAAAATAAAGGAGTCCTAACTCGAAATTTAATCATTCAAATAATCATCCACCCGAACATCGGGTGGATTTTATTTTTTTGAGCATGTCTCTTGTTTGCTAAGGCCCGTTGGTCAAGCGGTTAAAGATTTCACTTTTCGCGTTGACAACGTGGGTTCGGAAAACGCCCCGCGTTTTCTTTGCGTGTAGCGAAAGCCCCCGTACCACCGTTATACATAACAAACCACGGATTGACTTGACGAGCCGCAAAAAACGTGCTATACTTATGCAAAAGAAGAAGGGAGGGATTGATTTTGGCACGGTTTATAAAGATTTTTTCGGCTACCATCCTTGCTCTTTTTATGAGCGCCCTCGTTTGGTATTTGCTTGTACCGCACAAAGTGCTTTTGAGCGTTTGTATCACTTTGGGCACAACGTGCTACCATTTTTTAATGCGGTTATTCGTTGGCTCGATTATCAATACGGCGTTCGAAAATAAAATGAATTACCAAGCGCGTTGGTTTAAACAAAGGCGTTTTGAAAAGAAATTATACGAAGCGTTGCGTGTGAAAAAATGGGCGAAAAACGTACCGACTTACGCCCCTGCTCTCTTTTCACCCAAAGAGCGGACTTGGGAAGAAATAGCCATGGCAACCTGTCAATCGGAAATCGTACACGAAACGATTGCCTTGCTTAGTTTTCTCCCGCTACTTTTCATTATCCCTTTCGGTGACCCGCTTGTATTTATCCTAACTTCGGTACTCGCCGCGAGCCTTGACCTTACGTTTGTGATTGTGCAGCGCTATAATAGACCGAGAATTATTGAACACATTGAAAGAATAAAACAAAGAGAAGAATTACGCAAAAAATAAAAGTAGCTCCCGCCCCTTTTATTTTTTTGCGCAGTATGCGCTAACGTAGTGTGCGGCAACGTTGCCTTCTCCCGTCGCTTTTGCATATTGATACGGCCGCCCCGTGCAGTCACCCGCCGCAAAAATTCCTTTTAAATTCGTGCGCATTTGGCGGTCAACCACCACGTGCCCTTCCGCCGTTTCAAGCCCGCCAACGAGCGCGCTCGGCGGTAAACTTTCCTTTAAGATAAATACGCCGTCTACGGCGATTTCTTCCCGTTCGCCTTTTTTCTCAAACGCTACGCCTAACACCCGTTTCTCGCCGTAAATTTCCTTGGGCATACGCACCGTTTTTTCCACGTTTTCCGCTTCAATTTCCGCGTTCTTATAAAGGGGGATAAACCATACCTTTTTAGCAATCCCCGCCAAATACGCCACTTCGTGTTCAAACGTTTTAGACGTGCTTACCACCATAATGGTTTTATCTTTATACAAAAACCCGTCGCACGTGGCGCAATAACTTACGCCACGGCCCAAAAACTTCTCTTCGCCTTCGATCTGTTTCACACTCTCAACGCCGCATGCCAAAATCACCGTTTTTGCCGTGAGTATTTCGCCGTTTTGAAGCGCCACGTTCACCGTATCTCCCATAGCGAAAACGCCGTTAATTCGCTCGTTTTCAACCGTTATTTCCGCACCTGCTAGTTGCTTTTTGAGTGCAACAACGAACTCTGCCCCGCTCACCGAAGAAAGCCCAGGGTAGTTTTCTATCCGTTCGGCACGGGCGATTTTTTCACTTAAATTCGGCGAGCCGAAAAGACGGAAAGACTTTCCGTTTGCCCGCAAAGTAAGCGCGGCGGAAATGCCCGCAACGCCGCTTCCGATAACGATACAATCTAACATACTTTCACTCCTTTTCGATATTTAGTATAGCACCTTTTTACCAAAAAAACAACCCCTTTTGTGAAAGGAGTTGTTTTTAAAATTATTCTTCTTCGTCGTCTGGAAGATCAACGTTGTGGTAAACGTTTTGCA
>JAFTHR010000234.1 GCA_017457345.1 Clostridia bacterium
AGAATGCCTTTTTGATAGGAAATGCAAGCGTCTGCAATCGAGAGCATATCACGCGCGCTACCCGCACCTGCGCGAGCAATGGCGGAAACCGCTTCTTCTTCGTAAGGTTTTTGCACGCTATCGAGCACGAAACGAAGTTGTTTTTCCAAATCTTCTTGCGGGAGAAGTTTAAAATCGAACCGCATACACCGCGATAAAATGGTGGCGGGGATCTTTTGCACTTCCGTAGTAGCCAAAATAAACACGGCGTGTTTGGGCGGCTCTTCCAACGTTTTAAGCACCGCGTTGACCGCGCCCTGGGAGAGCATGTGTACTTCGTCTACGATATACACTTTATACTTCCCTGCAACGGGCGGATATTGCACCTTTTCGCGCAAATCACGCATTTCTTCCACACCGTTATTAGATGCCGCGTCGATTTCCACGATATCTAAATTCGCTTCGTCTTCAAGCGCCTTGCAAACGGCGCATTTCCCACAAGGCGAACCGTTTACGGGCGTTTGACAATTTACCGCGCGCGCAAAGATTTTTGCGACCGTAGTTTTACCCGTACCACGCAGACCGCAAAAAAGATAAGCGTGCCCGATCCGATTCGTTTGGATTTGGTTCTTTAAAATCGTTACGATATGTTCTTGCCGCACCACTTCTTGAAAGTTTTTCGGGCGGAAGGTTCTATATAACGCCAAATAAGACATTTCCTTTTTTCTCCTGACCGCATCACGCGGTTTGTTTTTCGTTTTTGAGCAGTTCCAAAAGTTTCCGTTTACTCCGCTGCAAAGCGTTATCCACGCTCTTTACCGATTTTTTGGTACTCTCGGCAATTTCGCCGTAGTTCATACCGTCGATATACATCATCACCACGCGGAACTCGTAATCGGAAAGGACTTTCGATATTTTTTTTGTGAATTCTTGGCGGGTTTCGGCGGCAATCACCACGTCTTCCGGGTTTTCTTCCTTCGCCTCGCCTTCCCACTCGAACAAAGATACGCACACCGCCGTGGGAATTTCCTTGCAACGGCGTTTCACCGTGTCGATAATCTGGCGGCGGATGCAAAGGTAGGCGAACGTTTTAAAAGTCGCGCCGTTGCCGTGTTCCGCTTTATAATCGCATATCGCACTAAAAAGCCCGATCATTCCTTCCTGCAAAAGGTCTTCGGCGTCTAGCCCCGAAAGAAAGAAGCCGCGCGTGCAAGTACTCACGAACTCTTTATACCGCACCAAAAGGGTTTCCATTGCCCCTTTATCTCCGCCACGGGCAAGAACGACCAACTCTTCGTCGGTTCTATTTTCCTGTTTCTTTTCTTCGCTCATTTATTTCCCCAACCGTTTTCTAACCACTTCGTACGCGGCAATCCCAAGCGCCACCGAAGCGTTGAGTGAGTTTACGTTTCCTTGCAACGGGATAGACAACACCTTATCGCACTTTTCTTTGGTAAGGCGTTTTACTCCGCTATCTTCCCCGCCTACGATCAGCGCTACGTTGCCCGAAAAATCCTCGGCGTAAATATCCTCGCCGCCCGCTTCGAGCGCGTATACCCAGTAGCCGTTGTTTTGCAGCGTTTCTACCGCGTGGTTTAAGTTGCCCACTTTTGCCACCTTCATATGCTCCGCCGCGCCCGCCGATATGCGAATTACCGCTTCCGTCACCGAAGCGCTACCCGTCTTTGGAATGACAACGCCGTCTGCTCCCGCACACTCCGCCACACGCAAAATACTGCCTAAATTGTGCACGTCTTCAATGCCGTCGCAAAGGACGATAAATCCGCCCTTTTCGCTTTTCTTTTCGGCGATAATTTCTTCTAAATCGAAGTACTCGTAATCGGTTGTGAAAGCGATAACGCCTTGGTGGCGGCGGCTTTCACTCTCCTTATCGAGCACCTGCCTGTCCACGAACTGCACGCGCACGTTCTTTTTTCGCGCCTGCGCGAAAATGATTGAAAGCGAGCCTTGCGCTCCTTTCTCTAACATAATTTTATCGATATTTTTATCCGTTTTTAACAGTTCTACAACGGCGTTTCTGCCTTCCGTTTTCATACACTCACCTTTGCCCTTTGTACGGTTCTACGGGGGTTTTCACCGAAAAATCTTCTTCGGCAAGCAAGGAAAGCAGTTCGTTTATCCGCTCTTTTTCCCCCGAGAGATATAAGTACCCTATCACCGCTTCCAGCCCCGTGGAACGGTTGTATTCTCCCACCGAAGCGTGCTTGCTTTTCGTTGCCTTTTTAGCGTTTCTACCACGGCGGTAAACTTCCGCTTCATCTTCCGTGAACGCCGAAATCATCTTTTCAATCGCCGCGCTTTGCGCCACCGCCGAAAGGATCTTTGCCGCACTCGCTTGGTAGGCAGAAGGCTTCGCTTCACACGAACGGACTAACTTCTCCCGAACGTACAGCGTGTAAACGGCGTCACCGATAAACGCTAACGTGACGGGATTTACCCGAAACGCTTCTTCTTTTTTCATCACGTCGTTTTGTTCTAACACGCCGATCCCCCCAGTCTATTTTGTGTTATTATAACACAACGCGCCCCAAAAAACAAGCGAATATCGCATTTTTCTTCCACGAAAAGAAAAAAAGGGAGAAACTCTCCCTTAAGCCGAACCGCTTTGCGCTAAATACGCCGTAATCGAAGCGGACATCACCCCCACTAGTTCGCTTTGAAAGATGGGGGATAAAAGAAGCGATTCGTCCTTCACGTTCGATAAAAATCCGCACTCTACCAAAATGGACGGGCAATCGGCGCAATCGAGCAAGAAAAATTCTCCCGCAACGCTTTTTCTTGGTTTTACGCCGCTTTTTTGATAGAGCCCGTTGAGCCGCGACTGCATCTCTTCGGCAAAGCGTTTTCCCCCTTCGCTTTCCTTTCGATAAAACACCGTTGCACCGCGGCAATACGCCGCGCCTATGTAGTTTTGATGCAAGGATATCACGAGCGAAGGGTTCGCGTTTTCGATAATCTCCTTGCGTTTGAGCATATCCCGCTTTTTAAAACCCTTTGCCGTTGTATCGTATAGCCCGGAAGCCGTTTTTCTTGTATAGACCACGTCGAACCCGTTTTCTTCCAGCCGCTGCCCAAGCAACAGAGCAATTTTTAAGTTCAAATCACTCTCTTTCGTCTTTGTTTGTTTACCCGTCACGCCGCCGTCGATCCCGCCGTGACCGGCGTCGATCACCACCCGCATAGCACTTTGAACGCCGCTTACCGGCACGCTACGAATTAGCGCCGCAACGCTAACGGTGAGCGTGAACGCATACACGCAAACGAGAAAGGTGACGAGAAATAATCTACTTTTTTTCATACCAATATTTTATGCAAACGGCATTTTGAATATGAAAAAACCCGCTTGTTAAACGGGTAAAAAAGCCTGTTCGGTTTTTGCATTTAGTTCCAAGGACACTTCGCGCTCCGTGTTGAGCACGAACCCGTCTTATAACTTTCTAGGCGCACTACTTACAATCCGCACAATACCGTTTTGCACGAGTTTTTTATACACGGCACAATCTTCCACACCGTAAAATTCCTCCAAGCAGTTCCCGTGCATATCTTCTTGTAAGGACGCCAACTCTTCTTGGTACGGAATGGAGATCATCCACACGCCACACTCGATTGCAATTTTGGATAAACGGTAAATAACGGGTTTTTGCGTGAGTGTGGTTTGGA
>JAFTHR010000235.1 GCA_017457345.1 Clostridia bacterium
GTTATTATTTGAAAAAAACGAAAAACTCGGTAAAAAAATCTATATTACGGGAAAGGGACGGTGTAATTTTACGAACGTTGTGCCGCAGGATGAGTTTTTACAAAACGTTGTTCGCGGTGAAAAGTTCTTAAAAGGGGCTCTTTACGCCTTTTCGTCCTTCGATTGCGTGGATTTCTTCGAAAATAACGGACTTTTCGTTACCATTGAGCGCGGAAATAGGGCATTTCCTTCTTCTAATCATGCATCTGATATCACAAAAACGCTAGAAAAGGCGTGTAGAGAAGTGGGCGTTTCCATTTTCTTAAACGAAAAGGTAGAAAAGATTAATTGTGCCACGCATAATAATAGTGATATGTCAAACATAATTACTACGCCTGACATAGGTATTATGCCACGCGTAGTATCAATCACAACGAATAAAGACGTTTATACCTGCGATTATGTTATAATCGCAACGGGTGGTATAAGTTATCCGTCTACGGGATCTACGGGTGATGGATTAGAGTTTGCGCGTGGCGTAGGACATAGCGTAGTGGATTTAAAAGTGGCGCTTTGTGGGGTAAATCTCAAAGGCGAGTTCTTTAAGCAACTCCAAGGATTATCCTTAAAAAACGTAAAATTAACGGCAAAACAAGGCGAAAAAGCGGTTTACGAAGGGTTTGGCGAAATGTTATTTACCCATTTTGGCATTTCCGGGCCGATTGTTTTATCGCTTTCTTCATACATCAATCGTTTAAATATGCCGTCTGTATCGTTGTTTTTAGACTTAAAGCCTGCTCTTGACGCGCAAACGCTCGATAAACGCTTGCTTAGAGATTTTGATAAGTATAAAAATAAGCAAATTATAAACGCACTTTGTGAACTTTTGCCTTCAAAACTGATACCGATCGTGCTTTCTTTTGCGAAAATCGACGGCAAGAAATCGGTAAACGTACTCACGAAGGAAGAGCGGGGGCGCTTAGTGGAAACGTTAAAGGCGCTGCCTATGAAACCGCTTTCCCTTCGCGGATTTGAAGAGGCGATCGTCACGTCCGGTGGGGTAGAACTCAAAGAGATCAATCCCAAAACAATGGAAAGTAAAAAGGTGCAAGGCTTAAAGTTCTGCGGCGAAGTGCTCGACGTAGATGCGCTCACGGGCGGATTTAACCTTCAAATAGCCTTTTCCACGGGATATTTGGCGGGAAATACGATAAAATAACCGTAATTTTCGGTTTTCTATAGAAAAAACTTCCTTTTTTTAGCAAATTGCTTGACGAAAAGGGAGTTTTTTTTGTATAATAAACCAAGAAATTACTAGTGAGGACGTGCTATGGTAGTTATACGTGGTGCAACGACGATCGGCGTTGACACTCCCGAAGAAATTAAAACGGCGGTCGGTGAACTTTTACGAGAAGTTTTCGATAAAAACGCTTTAACGAAAGAAGACGTATCGGCGTTCGTGTTTTCGTTAACGGACGATATTCATTCTTTCCATCCCGCAAAAGCGGCTAGAGAGTGTGGGTACGATTTCGCGCCGTTATTTGCTTGTATCGAGCCAAATATAGAAGGCGGCTTAAAAAAATGCATCCGTTTAATGCTACTTACGGAACTTTCTAGAGAGAAAGTGGTGAAACACGTCTATCAAAAAGGAGCAAAGAATTTGAGAAAAGACCTTTCTGGAATTATGAATATCGCCCTTGACGGGCCTGCTGGGAGCGGTAAATCAACCGTTGCGAAGATTTTAGCGAAAGATTATAACATTTTGCACTTAGATACCGGTGCAATGTATCGTGCGTGCGGTCTTAAAGCGCTTCGTGAAGGCGTCGATCCGCAAGATACCGCCGCGGTGGAAAAATTATTGCCGAAACTCAACGTAAAAGTGGAATATATCGACGGCAAGCAACATACGATACTCGACGGAGAAGACGTTTCAACGGCAATCCGTCAAAACGAAGTATCTATGGCGGCTTCTCATATTTCGGCTCACAGAGCCGTTCGCGAAAAACTCGTGGAAATGCAACGGGAAATTGCAAGCGAAATGTCCTGTATTTTAGACGGCAGAGATATCGGTTCGGTCGTTTTACCGAACGCGAAGTTCAAGTTCTACGTGACGGCAGATAGCAAAGTGCGCGCCGAGCGCCGTTATAAAGAACTTATAGAACGCGGTGAAACGGTCGATTTCAATGAATTACACGCTGAAATCGTTAAGCGCGACGAGCAGGATAGCACTCGTGAATTTTCGCCCCTTTGCAAAGCGGCGGACGCCATTGAAATTGATACGTCTAATTTAGGCATAGAAGAAAGCGTAGCCCTTGTAAAATCGTTTATCCAAGAAAAAATTTAAGTAGGTCACTAATGAAAGAAGAAGTAGCCAAAAAGCCCGAAAAAGCGGCTAAAACGAGAAAAAAGAAAGCATACGACATTTGCAACCGAGTAGAGAGAAGAGGAGGCAAAGAAAACCGTTTGATGAACGTTTTACGCGTTTTCGTAGCCCCTATTTTGTGGTTGATGTTCCCGTATCGATATTTTGGGAACAAAAAAGTAGCGCGGGGCGGTGCGATCTTTATCGCCAACCATTATAGAATGAGCGACGTCTCTTATCCTGGTATGTTAACGTGGGAAGGTATGCACTACGTTGCCAAACGTGAAATTTTTCAATGGCCGGTGTTGGGGGCTATCTTTAAAGTCCTTAAAGTTATCGGCGTCAACCGCGACGGTTCGGACGTTCGCGGGATTATGGACTCGTTAAAATGCTTGAAAAACGGCGAAAAAATCGTCATTTACCCTGAAGGGACGAGAAATAAATCCGGCGAAGACTTCCTGCCTTTTAAAGGCGGGGCGGCTATGATGGCGATTAAGGCAAAAGTGCCCGTTATCCCCGTACTTGCTTATAGCAAACCGAAATGGTTTCGCATGACGGACGTTATCATAGGCGATCCGATTGAGTTTACGGAGTATTACGACAAAAAAATTTCCGAAGAAGAGCTTGCGATTGCAGATAATTTCTTACTCGAAACAATGAAACGATTGCGCGCCGAACACACGGAGTTTTTGGCGCAAAAGAAGAAAAGAAAGAAGGCAAAATCGGAGTAATCTATGGAAGTTCTCATTGCGAAAAGCGGCGGATTTTGCCAAGGGGTGAAGCGTGCGGTAGATACCGCAATGTCGGTCAATCCTAAAAATACTTTTATTTTCGGCGAGATCATTCATAATCCAACGGTCGTGGAAAAAATTGCAAATCGCGGCATTAAAACGGTGAACGATTTAGGCGAAGTACCTAGTGGCGCAACGCTCATCATCCGTTCGCACGGTGTTCCTAAAAAGGTGTACGCCGACTGTGAAAAAAAGGGAATACACGTAGTCGACTGCACCTGCGTGTTCGTGCGTAGAACGCAAGAGATTGTGGCAAGAGAGTATTTGGAAGGAAAGCAAATCGTTATCGTTGGCGAGCCTACGCATCCGGAAGTAGTGGGGCTTAACGGCTGGTGCGAAAATACGGCAAGGATTATTTCGGACGTAAACGACGATTGGTCCGATTTATATCAAAAAAATTGCTCCGTAGTGGCTCAAACGACCTTTTCGGAAGAAAAATTTAAAAAAATATTTAAAAATCTTAACGATAAGAGCGAAAAAACAGTTGCCGTTTTTGAAACAATTTGCTATACTACTATAAGACGGCAAAACGAAGCGCGCGCTTTAGCAAGCGAGTGTGAGGCAATGTTGGTGCTCGGCGGCTTAAATAGCAGCAATACCAATAAACTTTACGACATATGCAAAGAGTGTTGCCCGAACGTCTTTCGGGTAGCGTCGGTTGAAGACGTCGATTATCAACAGGTTAAAAATTTTAAAAAGGTAGGTATCGTGACGGGCGCAAGCACCCCGAACGAACAGGCTCAGGAGGTTCTATCAAAAATGGCAAACGAAACAGAAGCAAAAGCAATGACGATGGATGCGGTTTTGGCGGATATTGAAAACAAAACCAATTTCAAAAACGGCGATTTAATCACGGCAACAATTTCCGCTGCAAGCGCAGACGGGATCGACGTTTTACTCCCCCTTGCAAAGAAGGAAGTAAAACTCGACAAGAGCGAAGTTGATTGCGTTGAATATAACGCCGCAGATTACGCTGACAAAGTTGGCGAAGAAATCGAACTTATGGTCGTTGCAACGAAACCCGCTTTGAAACTTTCCCAAAAGGAAATCAAGCGTATTAAAGAAGAAGAAGCAATGCTCGCTGAAATTAAAGATGGTAAAGAATTCAGCGTTGAATGCACGGGTTTCAATAAAGGCGGTTTAACGGCGAACCTCGGCTCTTATATGGTATTCGTACCCGCAGGGCAAATCCGCTCCGGATACGTGAAAGAACTTGAAAAATACGTAGGCAAGAAACTTCGCCTTCGCGTAATTGAAATCAAAAACGAAAAGAGAAAAGAAATCATTGCTTCGCAAAGAGTAATCCTTGAAGAAGAAAAGGCTGCAAAAGAAGCGGCTAAAGAAGCGAAAATCGCTGAATTCTTCGCGAGCATTAAAGAAGGCGACGTGGTGAACGGTAAAGTGGAAAGAGCAACCTCTTTCGGCGCGTTCGTTTCCGTAAACGGCTTCGATTGCCTTGCACACATTTCCGACCTTTCTTGGAACGGCGTTTCCGCTGTATCCGACGTGCTTGAAATCGGTAAGGAATACGACTTTAAGGTGCTTAAAGTAGACGAAGAAAA
>JAFTHR010000236.1 GCA_017457345.1 Clostridia bacterium
TAAACAGGTATACTGGGGAGGTGGACGTTTTGAAGGAAGAAAAGCAAAACACCGAGAACGAAAAAAGATCGAGAAGAAACAAATCGGGCGTAATTACCGTGGAAAGCGTGAGTGCCGTTTGTATTTTGTTTTCCGCTCTCGCATTACTGATTTTATGTACTGATACGCTCGTATTCGGCGGGCTTGGCGGTGCAATCAGCGGCTTTTTACTGGGCGCGTTGGGTTTTGGCGCGTACCCCTTTTTTGCGTTTACCGGAATTGCAGCGTGCTATGCGTTTGCAGGGAAAACGTTTATTAAACGGAAGGTTGCCTTTTTATTTGCATCTCTTGCCGTGGCGTGCTTGGCTTTGCTTTTGCATATTGCTTTCACGTTCGGTTGGGATAACGAAACGTATTTGGCACAAGCCTATGCAGCGGGCGCTGATTTTTCTACGGCAACGATTACCGGTTGGGTTGGCGCGCTCGTGGCGTTCTCGATTTTTTCTATGATTTCTAAGGTAGGGGCGATTATCGCGCTAGCACTCGGCTTTTTCTTGCTTGGCTATCTCACCTATTTAACCTTAAAAGGCAAAGTCAAGAAAAAGGAAAAGAAAACGGATCAAGAAGCGGTGGTGGAACAACCGCAGCCTGCTTATCCATATATATCTCAACAACCGTACGTGGGACAAGGGATCGAACAAGCGGTAGAGCAGGCGCAATCCGCTTACTCGCCCGTGCAACCTGCGCAAGCAAATCCCTTCCATTCTTCGGGAGCGTATTCTTCGTATGCCGTGCCAGACGTCACTCAACGCCCCGGCGTTGCCTTGCCGAACGATTACAAATCGCAAAAACCTGCGCATGGAGATGCGTATTCTGAAGAACTTGCCAGAAAAGAGTTTTTATTCGGCGCTTCGGCACGTGAGAATTTTAGCCGTAATTTAATTTTCGATAAAACGGCAAACGTAAACACGCGTTTCAACGAGATGCAAAGCAAACTTAGCACGGAGCCGCCGATTACGCAAACCCCTTCTTATACCACGCAGTACGAAAACGATTTGAATACGCGCGTCGTTAATAGACCTACCTATCAAACGGAAGAGCGCAGCGCATACACGCTAGATACTGCGGAAAACACAAGAGAAACGTCTTTCGAAGAACTTAATCAAACGGATAGAACTGCTTCCATAGAAGAAAACCGTACCACCCGCTTTGACACAGAAGATTTTACTCGTTCGGATAGCAGGTTAGGCGAAACGTTCGAGCCTTTGGAAAGAGAAGACCGCACGCCGCTGGAAAACGACTTTGTTGAACCTACGCGTAGCGTAGGGTTTAGAGAAGACACGCCGCAAGAGCCTTCTTATCGCCGTCACGAATATATGGACTTATTCTCCACGGAAAACCCTAACGTGTTCGGTAGAGAAGATAACACGTTGGAAATGCCAGCGGAGCGCGGTGTGGAAGAAACGCCTATCGTGCGCGAAGATCGTTCTTCGCGTGATTTCACCGATAATTTGCGCGATAGCCGCTTAGAATTATTCGACGATACGGAAGAAGACGAATTTGATCAACTTCCCGCACGTGACGAAGGTAGGCGCGCCTTCGAGCCTACGCCCGTAGTGCCCACGGTGCAACGTCCTGCGCCCACGCCCGTTGTTCCCGAGCCGCCTAAGCCGAAAAAACCGCGCGTGCGCTTACCTTACAAGAGCGCGCCGAGCGATTATTTTGACTATCGCGACGTAAACCTTGCGGCAAACATCACCGAAATTGAAGAAGCGAAGGAAGTGATTATTTCCACGCTTATCGATTATAAAATTAGCAATCCACAAATTGCTTCTACCACCTTTGGTCCAACGGTCACGCGCTATAACGTGGCAATTCCTAGAACGGTTTCCCCGAGCAAAGTTATCCGTTTAGACCAAGAAATTGCAATGCAACTTTTCGCAAAAGACGGTGTTAGTATTTACGCTAACTATGAAGACTGCGTGGTCAGCATTGAAGTGCCGAACAAAACCCGCCAGTTCGTACAACTTGGTTGTATGCTCACGGGGGATGCGTACGTGAACGCTAAACCTACGTCGCTTGTGTTTGCAATGGGGAAAGACGTTGCAAATAAGAAAGTGTACGGCGATATTACCAAGATGGTGCACCTGCTCGTGGCGGGTACTACGGGTGCGGGGAAGAGTGTGCTTCTCAACACCATGATCATCAGTTTGATCAACAAGTATTCACCGGACGAGTTGCGTATGATTTTAATCGACCCGAAACAAACGGAGTTCGTTATCTACGCAGGCTTGCCGCACCTTGTTATCAACGATATCATTTCCGATCACAAACGTGCAATTCAAGCAATGAACTGGTGTATTGCCGAAATGCACCGCAGAAATAAACTGTTTGCAGATAAAACCCGTGCCGGCAAGCGCGTGGTTAATATCGACGAGTACAACGCTCGCTTAGACGAAGGCGAAGAAAAACTTCCCCGTATTTTAATCATTATCGACGAACTTGCCGACTTAATGCTTGCGGCGAAAAAGGAAGTGGAAGAGCGTATTCAATCGCTCACGCAAATGTCGCGTAGTGCAGGGATTCACGTGGTCGTTGCAACGCAACGTCCTTCGGTAGACGTTATCACGGGCGTTATTAAGAGCAACCTTGCCACCCGTATTGCTTGTAAAGTGCCTACCGAAGTGGATTCGCGCGTTATTCTTGACCAAACGGGCGCGGAAAAGTTGCTCGGTATGGGTGATTTCGTGTATAAAATGCCGGGGATTACTTCTCCCGTGCGCGTACAAAGCGCCTTTATTTCTTCCGACGATATTCAAAAGGTGGTTGATTATATCAAGTTTAACAACCAAGCGGACTTCGACGAAGATGCAGAGCGGTTTATTTGCAACACGGCAAGTGCACCCGCCACGAACGATTTGGATAGCGGCAACACGTTCGGGACGGAAGCGGATATGTCGGAGTTTATTGAAGCACTCCGCGTGTTCATTTCTACCAACCGTGCGTCTGCTTCGTTGCTCGTAACGAAACTGCATATCGGGTTTGGTAAGGCATCCCGTATTGTGGAAACAATGGAAGAAATGAACTACATTTCGCAGTACGACGGTTCGAAAGCTAGAAAAGTGCTTATCACCAAAGAACAATTTATCGAAAAATACGGTAGTTGGGAATAATTTTTCTAAAATATGCCGTAAACTGTCATATTTTCTATGATATAATGGAGTAAAAGTTCGAAAGATGCTAAAAAATAAAAAGTTCGGCGTGATTTCGCTCGGTTGCGATAAAAACCGAGTGGATAGCGAGAAAATGATTGCGGCGCTAAAAGAAAAAGGGTGTTTGCTCACGAACGATTTGGCGGAGGCTGAAATCGTTATCGTAAATACTTGCGCCTTTTTGGAAAACGCCCGCAAAGAATCCATTGAAACCGTTCTTGAGTGTGCGGACTATAAAAAGGGAAAACTGCAAAAAATAGTAGTAAGTGGTTGTTTGCCTCAAAAGTTTATCGGTGAGTTGTTTGATCCGCTCACGGAAGCGGACGTCTTTTTAGGCACGTACGACTATACTGAAACAATCGCTGCGATTGAAGAAAGTTATCGAACGGGTAAAAGACAAAACTACGTGGGCAAAGGGGTA
>JAFTHR010000237.1 GCA_017457345.1 Clostridia bacterium
CCTATAATAACGTGTTGACCTACGCGCTCGACGAATTGCTTGAAAACTACACCGACGAAGACGATTTCAAGGCAAACTACGCAAACGTTCTCTACGACGGTTTCTCTTTCTACGATAACGCTCGTTTCCTCCGCTACGACGAAACGGCAGATGAAAAGCAAGTGGGCGATTCTTACACGAACTACGATTCCACTTCGTATAAAGAAGAAATTGCATACCTTCTTTACACAGAAGCAGACGAAACGGTTGTGTTCGCCAACTACAACACCGCCGATAAAGACGTGCCCCCCGTAGATAAATCTGAAAACGATACCGAAACGGACGATTCCACCACGGAAGAAACTCCTGCCACGCCCGAAAGCGGTATGAACGTTTGGCTTCTTGTAAGTTCGCTCGTGATCTCGGCAGCATTGCTGTTTGCTATCGGTAGTATCGTTGTTCGCAAAATCGTGAAAAACGCTATGAAGAACAAGCCCGCACGCACAAAGAGCGAAAAGGCGGAAAAGAACACTCCTGCTCGCCGTTTCTCTATGAGACAAGCAAAAAAATCGGACTCCGATAAAAAGGACGAAGAATAATTCGTAAAATCAACGAAAAACAAAAAAGAGCAAGTCCTTGCGGATTTGCTCCTTTTTTATTCCTCTTTTGAGGACTCTGCCATCAATCTAATCGCCGTTTTAAACCCCTTTATATAAGCCTTTTTTGTTTCTCTTTCAAATCTTTCATCTCGAACTGTTGAAAACTCTGAAAGCAATTTCTTTTGAGCGCCACTCAAACTTTCAAACAATTCCAAGTAAAAGTCATACTCTTTCTTGATTAAATTACTTTCAATAATGCTGAAATTTTCTTGCTCTTCTTCAATATGTGCCTCGTAAAGTTTTTCAAAAATCCTATCCATTTCCGCCTCGCAAATCTTTTTGTTTTTATTATAGTAAGTTTTTATCGTACTGTCAAGTATTGATTGACTGTTTTTCGGTATAATTTTAGTATGAAATTTACTGAAAGATTTAACGAATTGATAAAAATAAGCGGAAAAACGCAGGTGGAAATCGCAAACGAGATCAACGTTTCAAAACAATGTATTAGCGATTATAAATCGGGAAAAAGCGTACCGTCTTTGCAAACCCTTTATTTGCTTTGCCGTTGTTTGGAAACGACGGCGGATTATCTGCTTGGTTTATCCGACGAATACTAACGAAAAACAAAAAAGAGCAAGTCCTTGCGGATTTGCTCTTTATTTTTTTTCTTTTTTACCCGTTTTTGCGTAAACGCTTTGGAATATGGTTTTTTACCACGCCGTTCACCGCTTTTCCCCATCCTACGGGATACTCGCGCACGCACACTAAACACCACCCGTTTTCCACGTCCGCTTCCACGCTCTCACCGCGCAAGAATTTTTCTAAACGCTCGTCCTTTTCCGCAAATCGCACCGCGCGTTTGGCGCGCTCTGCTTTTAGCGAAAGGGCTAAGGCGTGATCGGGCTCGAAACGCCCGTTTTTCAATTCCCCAAGCCGCAATCCAACGCGCAACACGTTGAGCCCTTTCCATTCGAATACGCCGCTCGGCAACGAATACAACACGCCGTCCTTTTCATACAGTCCGCCTACTTTTTCGCCTTGCAACGTTTGCTTTTCAAATTCGCGGAAAAGTTTCTCCGCGGCAGGGCTGCATTTGGGTACTGCTAGCACCGTTTTACTCGGTTCTTCTTCTCCATATACCTTTTCAAACAACGCCGCGAAATGCCCTTCGCCGCGCACTTTGTGCGGATACAATTTTTCCGTGCGAAGTAGGCTCATTTCAGGGTGTGCGTTCAAATAGTCTTGCACTTGCCCTTCGTCTTCTTCCACCGAAAAAGTGCAAGTGGAATATACGAGCCGACCGCCTTTTTTGAGCATCTTGGTAGCCGCGTTTAATATCTCTTTTTGCCGCGCCGCACAAAGCGCAACGTTCTCTTCACTCCACTCGCCAAGCGCTTCTTCGGCGTTTTTGCGGAACATCCCTTCGCCAGAACAAGGCGCGTCCACTAGAATTTTATCGAAATATCCGGCAAAACGCTTTTCAAGCGTTTGGGGTAGTTCACAGGTGATCACGGCGTTCGTCACACCCACGCGCTCGGCGTTTTCGAGCAAGATTTTAGCACGGGAATACACGGGCTCGTTCATCACGATAATCCCTTCCCCCTGCATTTTTGCGGCAAGTTGCGTAGACTTCCCACCGGGCGCGGCGCACAAATCCAGCACTTTTTCGCCCGCTTTTACCCCTAAAAGGGGCGCGGCGCACATTGCCGAAGGTTCTTGCGAATAGAACACGCCCGCAAAATGATAGGCGTTTCCGCCCACTTTTTCTTCGCTGATATAAAACCCGTTTTCTTCCCAAGGGACTTGCTCTAACGCATACGGCGAGAATTCCTTAAACGCGCGCGCGCAACATTTTAAAAGGTTTACGCGCAAACCTTTCTGCGGTTTTTCACCGTATACGGAAAAAAACGCTTCCCACTCCGTTTCGGGCAGTTGCGTTTTCATCCTTTTTATAAAGTTTTCGGGTAAACGACGTTCCATTCTTTATTTCCCTGCAAGATATTCTTCAAGTTCACTCGCCGTCATTAGTTTTGCGTTGCGTTCCATTGCCGATTTTAAGCGTTGACCGTTTTCCCCTTCGGCATACACGTACAAATCGCACTCTTCGGCTTTCCCCGTGATAAACGCGCCGTTTGCAAATACCTTTACCGCAAGGCGTTTGCCCGTTTCAAAATCGTCTTCCACCAAATGTGAAAAACAAACGAGACTATTTTTAAGCAAGCCGCCCTTTTTATTGCGTTTGCGGCGTTCTTTATCGATAAACACGTGCAATCTCGCACGGTTCTTTTCGCGAAGTTCTTTCTTTCTCGCCACTTCCGCCACGTAGTTTTTATGGGCGGTCGATTCGCAGTAAGTAATTTCGTAATCCCGCACGCTACCGAGCGTGATCTCGTACTTTTCAAAAAGTTCCGGGAGCGTTTTTTGCTCCGCTTTACAAAGCGCTTCGGCAACGCGCATAGTTGCGTACGCGTCGTCTACCGCGCGGTGCGCCACGAACTCTACGTTCAGGTTTTCCGCAATCGCGCCCAAGCCGTATTGCCGAGAAAAATCGTTGATGGCGTTCATATACAAAAACTGTGTGTCCCCGTACGCAAACTCAAACGATTTTAAGGAAAAGCGCTTGGCTTCTAAGGTGAGATACTTCACGTCGTTTGCGGTAGCGTGACCGAGCACGAGCGTGTTTTTATCCTGCAACAGTTCGCGGATTCGGCGTACGATTTTCGGGAACACCGGGTAGTTTTTAAACTCGGCGTACTCATACGGCAACACAAGCCCCCGCCGCCCCTTTCTATCCGTTAAATGGAATCGGCCCTGCGGGTTGATGAGAATATCGTTTTTCTCTATGATATTGAATTGTTCGTCGGTTAAACAGTACCCGAACGCGCATATTTTCGCGGCGTTCTTGGATACCCCCGCACATTCTATGTCAAAAAATAAATACTTCATCTCAGAGCCTTACAAAAGACCGCTTTTCGGCGGTCTTTGGGTTTTGGTTTATTCGTGCTTAGTTTTTGGGCAAAATCACCTTTTTGCCACCCATGTACGGGCGGAGTGCTTCGGGAATGGTCACCGAACCGTCTGCTTGCAAATGATTTTCCACGAAAGCAATCAACATTCTAGGGGGTGCTACCACCGTGTTGTTGAGCGTGTGTGCAAGTTTCGTTTTTCCGTCCGTATCCTTATAGCGGATGGAAAGGCGGCGCGCTTGTGCATCCGTCAAGTTCGAGCAAGAGCCCACTTCAAAGAACTTGTTTTGGCGGGGACTCCACGCTTCCACGTCGCAACTTTTATACTTCAAATCGGCAAGGTCGCCCGAGCAACAACCGAGTTGACGAACGGGAATATCGAGCGAACGGAACAATTCCACCGTGTATTGCCATAACTTTTCGTACCATTCGTCGCTTTCTTCAGGGCGGCAAACTACGATCAGTTCTTGCATTTCGAATTGATGAATACGGTAAATCCCACGTTCTTCAATGCCGTGTGCACCTTTCTCTTTTCTAAAACAAGGAGAATAACTAGTGAGCGTTAACGGCAACTTGTTGCCGTCGATAATCTGCCCCATAAAACGACTGATCATAGAGTGCTCAGAAGTACCGATAAGGTACAAATCTTCCCCCTCGATCTTATACATCATATTTTCCATTTCGTCGAAACTCATAACGCCCGAAACCACGTCGCCGTGAATCATATACGGGGGGATTACGTACGTAAACCCTTTATCGATCATAAAATCTCTAGCGTAGGTTAATACTGCCGAGTGAAGGCGTGCAATATCACCCGTCAAATAATAGAACCCTTGCCCGGAAGTACGGCGTGCGGAGTCTACGTCGATCCCGTCTAACTTCTCCAAAATATCCAAATGGTAAGGAATTTCAAAATCGGGTGTTTTCGCTTCGCCAAATCTCTTTAATTCCACGTTTTCAGAGTCGTCTTTCCCAATAGGCACGTCGTCTGCGATAATGTTCGGAATCGCCATCATGGCTTTTTTAAGCGCGGCGTCCGTTTCTTCGTTTTCCTTTTCAATGGCGAGCAAGCGTTCTGCATCCGCTTTCACTTGCGCTTTAATTTTTTCCGCTTCTTCCTTTTGACCTGCTTTCATAAACATCCCCACTTGCTTGGAAAGGGTGTTTCTTGCGGCACGGAGAGCATCCCCTTCGGCAATCAACGCACGGCGTTTTGCATCTAACGCGATCACTTCGTCTACAAGGGGCAACTTCTTGTCCTGAAACTTCTTTTTAATGTTCTCACGAACAAGGTCGGGATTCGTTCTGATTAAATTGACGTCAATCATAGCCTACCTCTTATTTTTTCTTTCCCCCATTATACAACTTTTTCTCTTGAAAATCAATTAAATGAACCAAGCGATACGCATTTTCATTGTTTTTTTCAATAAAAAACTTGTGTTTTTTTTGAACGTGTGTTATAATAGCATCATATTATGCTGGGAGTATATGCGGCAATGAATATGGAAAAAGATTCTAAACCGAAAAAAATGAAACCCATTGCGGCAAAAAAACCGCAACCGGAATCCAACGAGCCGAAAACGGTGAAACCCGTTAAGCCCGTGAAACAGGCAAAACCCGTAAAACCCGCAAAAGCGGAAAAACCGAAAACGCCTGTAAAGGCTGTAAGGCCCGAAAAAAACACCGTCCGAACGAACCCCGTTCAGGCGGAATCTTTCGTGGAAGAAGAGTTCGATACCCCTACTACTGAGCCCGAAAAAACGAAAAGACCGTTAAAAGAACGCTTGGATAAAGCGATCAATAAAGCGCATAACAATCGCCGTAAAAAGGAATCGCTCGTAGACGTGCCCCGCTTTAACGCCGACCCGAACGACGGGTTAGACGAAGCGCAAGTGGATGCTCGTATGGAGCAAGGTCTATATAATAAAACGGGCAAGCGCTACTCTAAATCCTACCGCAGTATTTTTATCGGGAACATTTGCACGTTCTTCAACCTTTTAGGGTTGGTGGTACTGCTTGCGCTTCTCACAACGGACGCGCCGATTTCTCAATACTCTTTCGTACTCATTTTCTCCTGCAACATTTTCTTTAGTATTTTTCAAGAAATTCGCGCTAAAAGAAAAATTGATAAATTAGCCATTTTATCTTCCCCCACCGCTCGCGTTATTCGAAACGGTACGCAACAAGATATTCTAGTGAACGATATCGTGTTAGACGATATTTTGATCCTTTCCGCCGGTCAACAAGTCCCTGCCGACTGTATTGCAGTAGACGGTACGGCGGAAATCAACGAATCCCTGCTTACCGGTGAATCCGTTCCCGTGAAAAAAGAAGAAGGAGATTTACTGTACGCCGGCTCGTTCGTTGCAAGCGGTAAAATTGCCGTTCGCGTGGATAAACTCGGCGAACATACCTATATTAGTAAACTTACGGCTCGTGCGAAAAAATACAAACGCCCGAACTCCGAAATTATGAACTCCATCACGCTGTTCATTAAAATTATCGGTCTTGCAATCGTACCGATCGGCGTGTTTATGTTCATCAACAACTACCAAAATCTCGGTGGGGACTGGAACGTGTTCAACCAAGCGTCCACCTTCTTTAACGCCTTGTTCTCCGGCAACCTTACTTTGAGTGAAACGATCCGTAAAACGGTTGCCGTGGTGATCGGTATGATCCCTTCGGGCTTGCTCTTGCTTACCACGGTGGCAATGTCGGTCGGAATGATCCGTCTTGCAAAATACAACACCTTGGTGCAAGATATGTACTCCCTTGAAATGCTGGCGCGCGTAAACGTACTCTGCCTTGATAAGACGGGTACGATTACGGACGGACGCATGCGCGTAAGCGATTGCATTTTGCTCAACAATAACACAGGGTTTAATATCGACGATATTTTAGGCTCTATGCTCGCTTCGCTCGACGATAACAACCAAACGTCTATCGCCCTTTACGAACGGTTTGGGCATTCTAGCGTTTTGCAACCCACCGCAACGCTCCCCTTCTCTTCGGCGAGAAAACTCTCCGCCGTCACGTTTGGGGAAATCGGTACGTTTGCACTCGGCGCGCCGGAGTTCGTGTTAAAGCCTATGCCTTTACGGGTAGAGAAAATCGTGAAACAATACGCGCAAATGGGGCTTCGGGTTATGGTGCTGGCGCACTCTCCCGCGCAGATCGTCGGAGACAAAGTCCCCACCGCCCTGCGTGCGATCACCGTCATCACCCTTTCGGACAATATCCGCCCCGACGCTATCGACACCATCAAATGGTTCAAAGAAAACGACGTTGCTGTCAAGGTCATTTCGGGGGATAATCCCGTAACGGTTGCGGAAGTAGCCCGCCGCGCGGGAATCCGCAACGCCTCGCACTTCATTTCCTTGGAGGGGCTTTCGGAACTGGAAGTGGAAAACGCCGCCTCCGAATACACCGTGTTCGGTCGGGTCACGCCCGAACAGAAAGCGATCCTTATCCGCGCCATCAAAAACGCAGGGAACACCGTTGCCATGACGGGGGACGGCGTCAACGATATTCTGGCAATGAAAGAAGCGGACTGCGCCATTTCGGTCGCCTCGGGCAGCGAAGCGGCGAGAAACGTTTCCAACCTCGTGTTGCAGGACAATAACTTTGCGTCCATGCCCAAGATCGTCAACGAGGGCAGACGGGTCATCAACAACATCAAGGAATCGGCGTCGCTGTATATTATGAAGACGCTGCTCACCTTCCTGCTTGCGCTCGTTTGTATCTTTGCGCAGACGGAATATTTCTTCACCACCAACAATATGCTGATGTACGAAATGTTCATTAGCGCCGTGGCGTCTATTGCGCTTGCCTTGCAACCGAATACCTCACGGGTCAAAGGAAAATTCATTCCGTTCGTCCTCAGCCGTGCGTTCCCGGGCGCTCTCACTATGAGCTTGGGAATATTAACGGTGTTCGTCGTCGGTCTTGCGGACACGCACGGTTGGTTCGGCTTCGGGGCGGTCGCCACAGGCGACCCGACGGCTTCGTACAGTGCGCTGATGATGCTGACGCTTACCTTTACGGGTCTGATGATGCTGTTCCGCATCTGTCAGCCGTTCAACGTCTTTAAAACGGTGCTATTCGTATTCGTTGCCGCGCTGTGTATTTTCGTGGTCAGCGTTCCCGTACTGGGGAATATCGTTTTCGACGGCTGGTCGGAGGTCAGCTTTATCCTACCGCAGTACCTGCTGTTGATCATTATCATTCAGGCGGCGTTACCCATTTCGGCGTTGCTCATTCGCTTCTTCGATATGTTCAACCCTGCGGACGAATAATTTTAAAAAA
>JAFTHR010000238.1 GCA_017457345.1 Clostridia bacterium
CAATGGTCTTCGGATTCAAACGTAGACGCGCCAAGGTGAGGAATGTTGACAATCCCTTTCACACCAACCGTTTCGTTGGTGGGGAAGTCGGTGACGTATTTCGCCACTTTTCCGCTCTCGATTGCCGCTTTCATATCCGCTGCGTTCACAAGGTCGGCACGGGCAAGGTTGATAATACGCACGCCGTCCTTCATCATAGCAAGGCTCTTTTCACAAATCATATGTTTGGTTTGCGGGGTTGCAGGAACGTGCAAGGAAATATAATCGCATTGGCGGAAAATTTCTTCGTAGTTCGCCGCTTGTTTAATAGACGGCGCAAGGCTCCAAGCCGCACGCGCGGTAATGTACGGGTCGCAACCCACAACGTTCATACCGAGTGCGCTTGCCGCGTTTGCAACCATACCACCGATTGCACCAAGACCGATAACGCCGAGCGTTTTGCCAAGCAATTCGTTCCCTACGTACGCGCCTTTCCCTGCTTCAACGGCTTTTGCTACGTCCGCTTCCGCGGCAAGGGATTCCGCCCAAGTAATACCGCCGAACACGTTTCTTGCCGCAAGCACAAGCGCGCATACCGCAAGTTCTTTCACGCCGTTTGCGTTTGCACCGGGGGTGTTGAATACAACGATACCCTTTTTCGTGCAATCTTCTACGGGGATATTGTTCACACCCGCACCGCAACGCGCAATCGCACTAAGCGTTTCCGGGAATACCGTATCGTGCAATTTTGCCGAACGAACCATAATAGCGTCGGCATTTTCAAGGCTTTCACCCACTTCGTATTCCGCTCTGTTAAAAACGTTCGTGCCTACTTCTGCAATTTTATTCATCAACGCGATTTTTTTCATAACTTTTCTCACTTTTTAGGATTATTCGCCGCAAATTCTTTCATAAACGCTACGAGCGCTTCAACGCCTTCGTACGGCATTGCGTTGTAAATGGAGGCGCGCATACCGCCTACCGAACGGTGACCTTTCAAATTCTTTAAGCCCTTTGCCCCTGCTTCAGCAGCGAATTTCTTATCCAAGTCGGCATCACCCGTCACGAACGTCACGTTCATCATAGAACGGCTTTCCTTTTGTACGGGCGCAATATAATAGTCTTGAGAATCCAGGTAATCGTATAAAAGTTTCGCCTTTTTCTCGTTCATTTTCTTCATTTCGGTAAGACCACCGATAGATTCAATCCATTCGTACACGAGTTTTGCCACGTAAATGCAGTAGCAAGGGGGCGTGTTATACATGGAATCGTTGTCCGCCATCACCTTATAGTCGAGCATTGTGGGCGTGCTTTCACGCGCTTTCCCGATCAAATCTTCTCTTACGATTACAACCGTCAACCCTGCGGGCGCCATATTCTTTTGCGCCCCTGCGTAAATCAAGCCGAACTTGGAAATATCAACCGGCTCGCTCAAAATGCAGGAAGAGAAATCCGCAACGAGCGGAATATCGCCCGTGTCGGGGATATACGGGAACTTCGTTCCGTAAATGGTGTTATTGAAGCAAATATGTACGTAATCGGCGTCAGGACGGAAATCTTCACGCGTGGTTTTCGGTACGAACGAGAAGTTCGCGTCTTTACTCGAAGCAACTGCTTTCACGTCGCCGTATTTTTGCGCTTCTTTGTATGCCTTGGAAGAGAATTGACCGGAAAGAATGTAATCCGCTTTCCCGCTGCCGTTCAAAAGATTCAAAGGCACGGCGGCAAATTGCGTAGACGCACCGCCTTGCAAGAATAATACTTTATAATTATCGGGTACGTTCATTACCTTTCTAAGCAACGCCTCCGCATCCGCAATAATCTTTTCATAAACCGGTGAACGGTGACTCATCTCCATTACGGACATGCCGCTATCCCCATAACAAATCATCTCCGCAGCCGCTTTTTCTAAAACGGGCATAGGGAGCATAGAAGGTCCTGCCGAAAAATTGTAAACGCGTTCCATAACTGTTTCCTCCGTACACTTTTTATCGTTTGTTGTGAGCGCATCAAACTTTTTTTATATTATACCACTACCAACTTTTTTTTACAAGGATTTTAACCTGCTTTTTTCATTTTTTTCGATTGTGAAAGGCTTTTTTATCGGTTTTTTACATAAACCACGCAAAAAAACACCGCGCTTTATCAGCGCGGCGAAATCCTTTAATTTTCATGCTCTTCTTTTTCTGTAATTGCCTGGGTATGATGCTTAAAATTCACGAACAACGGGAACGCAGTACCCCCAAGGATATTCCCTACAACCGTCAAAGCAATATAGCCCACTACCCGCCAAGAGATTTCCCCCAACGAATAGAAATAAAACATATTCGCCACCGAGTGGTCAAACCCGCAAAACGCAAACACAACGATAGGCAACATCACCCCCAGCGTTGTGCTTAAACCCTTTTGAGGCGCATATTTCGGCGCTAAGATCGACATAGTGATTAAAACGCCGCAAAATACCCCTGAAACGAGCGATTTTACCGTCCAAAGTCCGTCGGCAAGTTTTCCTTCGATCAACGTTGCTCCGAGCGGAATTACCGTCTTTCCAAGCGGCGTGAATTGTACGAGCGCAGCGGTCATAATAACGCCCAGCGCGTTAAACAAAAAACAAACGGGAAGTTGCCAAACTTCGTTTCGGTGCATAGAGGGGATATTTGCAACCATGCCGGTAAAAAGTCTCATTTCAAAGGCGATAATCGCAAAAATACCAAGAGCGAACAACGTGCCGCCGATCACTCTACCCAACGTTTCGTTCTCACTTGCATACGTTGCGTATAAAAAGCACGTAGCGCCCACGCCGATCACGACGCCCGCAAACAATGCCATTAGGCAAAATCCAACGATATTTCTTATTTGTACTTTTTTAGAACACATAAGCAACCTGCTTTTATCATTTTTTCGGGTATATTGTATCACTCTCACGCCCGTTTGTCAATAAAAAACGCCTTTTTTCCGTAATTCTTTCCCAAACGAAAAAAAAGAAACCTTGTTGGATAACCAACAAGGTCTTTTTTGAAAAGCGGCAATTACCTATCCTCCCGGCAGTTCTCTGCAAGTACTTTCGGCGTTAAAGAGCTTAACTTCTGTGTTCGGAATGGGTACAGGTGGGTCCTCTTTGCCATCATCACCG
>JAFTHR010000239.1 GCA_017457345.1 Clostridia bacterium
AACGATAAAAACGCCGCCGTCGCCTAATTGGCGTCGGCGGTTTTGATAAAGGAAAAGATATGTATTTAATCGTAGGGCTTGGAAATCCTGAAAAACAGTACGAAAAAACCTTTCACAACGTAGGGTTCGTTGCCGTGGGCGACGTAGCCGATCTTTTAGGCGTGAAGTTTAAGAAAAAGGAATGCGAGGCTTCGGTAGCCGAAGCGTTTATCGGTGGGGAAAAGGTAGTGATTGCTCGCCCCGTCACCTATATGAACAATTCCGGCCGTGCGGTGAAACAACTAATGGCGAAATATAAAATCGAGCCTGAAAACCTGTTGGTGATTTACGACGACTACGATTTGCCTAAGGGCAAACTCCGTATTCGCGCTTCGGGGAGTGCCGGAACGCACAACGGGATGCGTAGCGTGATAGGCGAAACGGGCTTAAAGGACTTTGCTCGTATTCGCGTGGGAATTCGCGACGAAGCGGTGAACGTTCCCATCATCAACTACGTTCTTTCAGAGATAAAAAAGGAAGACTACGAGTTATTTTCGTCCGCTTGCAAGCAAGCGGCAGAGGCGGCAATCGATTTCTGCAAAGGAATCGGGATTGAACGCGTAATGGGGAAATACAATTCAAACGCTTAAGCGTTTGCAAGGGGGACTATGCCGAAACTGTTTACCTTTGAAAGAATAGGTGGCGAGTATTTGGAACTCGCGCAAGATATCCGTCGTGGCACGCCTACGGCGGTTTTTGGCGTTTCCGACCCCTTAAAGTATTTGCTTTCTTCCATGATATCCGCGCCCGTTTTATACGTAACGGCGGATGCTCTTTCTGCAAAAAAAGCGGCGAAAAACGTTGCGGCACTTTCAGGAAAAGAAACGGCGGTGTTAAGCGCGAAAGACGAAGTCTTTTTATATAGAAAAGCGGTTTCTAAGGACGCATTTTTCCGCCGATTAAACGGTATTTACGCGCTCAAAAACGGTTGTCCGTTCGTGGCTGCGGAAATCGACGCGCTCATCCAACTTTTCCCCAAAGAACTGCCCGTAATCACCTTCCGTGAAGGAGAAGAAACGGACTTTCGAGCCTTGGCTTCCACGCTCGTGGAAATGGGATATTCTCGCGAGTTTGAAGTGGAGAGCAAAGGCACGTTCGCCGTCCGTGGCGACATTTTGGATATCTTTCCCGTAAACGCCGAAAATCCCGTGCGGATCGATTTTTTCGGCGACGAAGTGGAGAAGATAAAACCCTACGATTTAGTGAGCGGGGAACGTTTAGAGCCCGTGCGTGAAATCAACGTTTTAGCGGCTACCGACGCCTTTCTTTCGGTAAGCGACGGCGAGCGGATAGAAAAGGGTTTAAAAACGGGGCTTAGAGCCTTTCAAAAAGCCGAAAGTTATCGCCGTGCTTCGGAGATAGCCGGGGAACTTTTGGAGCAAGAAGGGCCCGTTTCGCAGTTCTTGTTGCCGCTGCTTGAAAACTCCGTGGATTTGTTCGGCATTTTACCCGAAAATACGGTGGTGGTGTTCGACGAGAGCAAGTCCGTTTGGGATAAATTGAACGGATTATACCAAGAGAGTGAAAACCGTTTTGCGCGGCTTATAGAAGGCGGCGAAGTATTGCCTTTTTC
>JAFTHR010000240.1 GCA_017457345.1 Clostridia bacterium
ACACCGTTTGGCAGAACGATCGTGCAAGGTGCTTGTCCCGATTGCGGCGGCACGGGTAGAACGATTAAAGAGCGTTGCGGTGAGTGTAAAGGCAAGGGCGCAGTTCGCAAGGAAACGAGCATCACGCTCAACGTTCCTGCGGGCGTAGATAACCGCAGTTATATCAAGAAAAAGGGCTACGGTCAAGCCGCGCCGAACGGCGGTGTGCCCGGTGATCTTATCGTGGAATTTAGCGTTGAACCGCACAAAATTTTGGTGTGTGACGGCTTTAACTTGTTGCTCGATTTGCCGATCTCGTTTAAGACGGCGGCACTCGGCGGCGTGGTAAAAGTACCCACGGTAGACGACACGGTGGATCTGCAAATTCCCGAAGGCACGCAAAACGGTCAAACGTTCACGTTGCGTGGGAAAGGAATTAAATCCGCACGCGGGCAGGTGGGCTCGCTTATCGTGCGCGTGCTCGTGGAAATCCCTTCCAAACTCTCGAAAGAGCAAAAGAAAGCCATTGAACAGTTGGAAAACGATTTGTCCATCAAACAATGCGAGCGGATGAAACGCTATGCCGATAACGTGGAAGCGCTTTACGGCAACAAGCCTTACGAAAAGGCGTAAAATAAAGAAACGAAAACCGTGGTTTGCCACGGTTTTTTCTTGCGTAAAAAGTGATTGACATTCGCGCGCGTGTGTGGTACAATAAACCCGAAAAGGAGCGAAAGAATGAAGTATATTGAATTAACGGTACATACCACGAGCGAAGCAAGTGAAATCGTTGCCGATATTATGTGGAATTATTCCGATTTCGGCGTGACGATTTGCGACGTGAACGATATCATTGCCCTGCAAAAAAGCAAAGAAACTACCTACTGGGATTATATTGAAGACGAATTAACGGAGAATAAGCAAACGGACGTGCTCGTAAAATGCTATCTCGAAGCAGATAGTGCGGAAGCGTTTTGCCGTGGGATTTTAGCGGACGTAGCCAAAGCCAAAGAACTCTCTGGCGGTGCGATTGCGTTCGGCACGTTGGAAGACACCAAGCGTGAAGTGGACGGCGACGACTGGATTGACGTTTGGAAAAAACATTTCCGCCCCATTCATCTTGGGAAAATCGTGGTCGTACCCGAATGGATAGATTATCAAAAACAAGAAGGGGAGCAAGTGGTATTGCTCGATTCGAATATGGCGTTCGGCACGGGGGAACACGAAACAACGTCTTCCTGTGTGGAATTGATGCAAGAATACGTCACCCCCGAAAGCGTTTGTATCGACGTAGGCTGCGGTTCGGGGATTTTAGGGATCTCCGCGTTAAAACTTGGCGCGAAAAAGGCGTACCTTACGGATATCGACGAGATTGCCGTGAAAAGTGCGCTGCATAACTGCGAATTGAACGGCGTGGCGGAGCGCGCGGTGGTGGCGCACTCTAATTTGTTAGACGACACGAGCGTGCAAGGGGATTTGATGATGGCGAATATCACGGGCGAAGTACTCGTGTTGCTTGCGCCGTCTATTCCTAAGAACTTAAAAAAGGACGGTGTGTTAGTCCTTAGCGGGATTATCGAAAGCCGACTGGAAATGGTTAAATCGGCATATGAAAGCGTTGGGTTAACGCTGGTAAAAGAGCGCAAAAAGGGCGAGTGGTACGCGCTCGTTTGGAAGCATAACGCGTAAAAGAGAATAAACAAACGGAAAAAGGGACAACCATGGCAGAGTTCAAAAGATTTTTTGTGGAGACAATCGAAAACGTGGTCACGCTTTCCGGTGAAGAGTTCGAACACGCAAAGAACGTGTTGCGGCTCGGCGTTGGAGATGAAGTGATTTTGCTGGATAATAGCGGCTATGAATACGCCGCCGTAATTTCGCGCGTTGAAAAAAAATCTATGGAACTTTCCGTAACGGGAAAAACGGTAGGGGAGAAAGAGCCGAAAACGGAAGTTGTTCTTGCGTTCGGGTACTTAAAAAACGCCGATAAAAACGAGTTTATCGTGCAAAAAGCGGTGGAACTTGGCGTGAGTAAAATCGTTGCCTTTTCTTCGGAATTCTCTTCGGCTTATATGAACGCAAATAAATTAGAGAGGCTCAATAAAGTATCGAAAGAAGCGGCGAAACAATGTCTGCGCGCCGTTGCGCCTACGGTGGTGTATTGCGAACGTTTTGAAGACGTTTTGCTTTCGGCTAGCGATATAGAAAACAAGTTGTTCGCTTGTGAATTTGCCGAAAAGAGCGAAGTTTCCCTTTCAAGTTTGAAAGGGAAAGCCTTTCTCGTTGTGGGAAGCGAAGGGGGATTTTCCCGTGCCGAAGCGCAAAAGGCGGAAGAATACGGCTTTAAGAAGATTTCGCTCGGTAAGCGCATTTTGCGAGCGGAAACGGCGGCGGTTGCGCTTTGCTCGGTGGTTGCTTACTCGCTTGGTGAGTTGGGAGAAGAGCAATGATCGGTGAAAAAAAGGCGGTGGTGTTCACCCTTGGCTGTAAGGTGAACGACGTGGAAAGCGGCTCGATTATTCGCGCTTTGGAAGAAATGGGTTTAAGCGTTTCCCGTGAACTTGGTTTTGCCGATATTTTCGTGTTCAACACCTGCGCGGTGACGGCGGAAGCGGAAAGAAAAAGCCGTCAGGCGATAGGTAAAGCGTTTAAGTACAATCCCCAAGCCAAAGTGGTGGTGTGCGGTTGCGCTTCGCAAAAATCCCCGAACGATTTTTTTGAAAAGGACGATCGCGTGGCGTTCGTGACGGGTGCGGCAAAAAAAGGCGGTGTAATTCAAGCGGTAGAGCGTTTGCTCGGCGGCGATATTCGAGAAAAAGACCTGCCCGTTTTTGAAAAGGAATACGAAGAGTTGCCTATGCCTAAGTGCTTAAAAACGCGCAACTTTGTAAAGATACAAGATGGTTGCAATCGGTTTTGCTCCTACTGCGTAATCCCGTACCTGCGTGGCAGAAGCCGTTCTAGGGAACTTGAAAGTGCGGCGAAAGAGATCCTTTCTTCCACGGCGGAAGAAACGGTAGTCACGGGGATTGATATTTCCGATTATAAAGATAGCAAGGGGAGAGATTTAGCCGATCTTTTAAACGCGGTTAAAGATGCGCACACTCGTATTCGCTTGGGCTCGCTAGAAGTGAGCGCGGTGACGGAGCGTTTGCTCACGGCGGCAAAGGGCGTGCGTTCGTTTGCGCCGCAATTCCACTTATCTCTCCAAAGCGGCTCAAATGCCGTTTTAAGGAGTATGAACCGCCACTACACGCGGGAAGAATATCTTGAAAAATGTAAAATGATTTATAGCGCGTTTGAAAACGCTTCCATTACAACGGATATTATCGTTGGTTTCCCCACGGAAACGGAAGAAGATCACGCGCTTACCCTTTCGATTATTGAAGAAGCGGGTTTTTCGCAAATCCACGCCTTCCCGTACTCTCCAAGAGAAGGTACGAACGCGTTCAAGCGGTATAAAGAATTGCCGTCTTCGGTGAAAAAAGAGCGTTTAGAAGCCGTTCTTAAAAAGGGAGCGGAGCAAAAGAAAAAATACGCGCTTTCTATGGTGGGAAAAACGCTAGAAATCGTGCCTGAACGCTACGAAAACGGGTGCACGGAAGGGTATTCCGAGAATTATATTCGCGTGTATGCACAAGGAAAAACGGGCACGGGAATCATGAAAGTCCGTGTGACGGGTTTGGTACAAGACGGGGTAAGCGCCGTTATTGAAAAGGAGTAAGGTATGCGAAAAATAGCGAGTTTTCAAGTTAATCACGATCTTTTAGATCGTGGGATATACGTATCCCGTGTAGACGGGGACGTAATTACTTACGATTTACGAATGAAAAAGCCAAACGGTGGGGACTATTTACAAATGAGCGCGGTGCACACGATCGAGCATTTGCTTGCCACGTATTTGCGGAACGATCGCCGTGGGAGCGAGATTGTGTACGTTGGACCTATGGGTTGCCGCACGGGGTTTTACGTGTTAACGCGCGATAGCATAAAAAAGGAAGATTTTTTAAAACTGCTTTGCAGCGCGTTCGAGTTTATCCGCGGATTCGAAGGGGAAATCCCTGGAACGAAAAAAGAAGAGTGCGGAAACTACGCCGATCACGATTTAGCGGGTGCAAAAGCGGAAGCGGCTGCGTATTTTGAAGTGTTGAAAAGGAAATCGGTTGCCGATTTAGAATATAAACAGTAAGGAGAGAAAACAATGGAAAATTGCGTATTTTGTAAAATTATTGCAGGGGAAATTCCTTCGCCGAGATATTTTGAAGACGAAGAGATGATTGTTATTAAAGATTTAGAGCCGAAGGCAAAACTTCATTATCTTTGTATTCCAAAGGTGCATTTTGCACGTTTTAGTGAAATGAACGAGGAGCAAGCAAATATCGTGAAACGCTGTTGTCAAAAAATCCCGAACCTTGCCCATAAGTTAGGGCTTGCAGGCGGCTATCGCGTGATCGTCAACCAAGGGGACGACGCGGGCCAAACGGTGCAACATTTACACATTCACTTGCTTGGCGGCGAAAAGTTGAAAGATTTTTAAGATGAAGAAAAGATCGCGAAAAAACGCGGTCTTTTTATTTGAACGGCAACGTAAATCGTTGACTTTGTTTTGGCTCTGTGATAAAATAATGAAAATGGACGAAGTCCATAGAGAAACAAAGGAGAAAATTTTATGGCTACAAACTTGGTTTACGACGTACACGATAAGCCGAAATTCAGCAATATGATCGTGTTCGCCATTCAACAACTGCTTGCGATTCTCGCGGCTACGATTGCCGTACCCACGATTATCGGTCTTCCCACGCAAATCCCCGCGGCGATCTTTGGCGCAGGCGTTGGTACGCTCGTGTATCAACTCTTCACCCGCTTTAAGAGCCCCGTATTCTTGGGTAGTTCGTTTGCGTTCTTAAATTCGCTTTCGGTAGCGCTTGCATACGGCTATTGCGGTATCGTGCTCGGTTCTATCGTTGCGGGTTTAGTATACGTGGTACTTGCGGTGGTTATCCACTTCGTTGGCACCGATTGGGTTGCTAAGTTAATGCCTCCCGTTATTATCGGGCCTACGGTTACGCTTATCGGTCTTTCGCTTGCAGGCGCTGCAATGGGGGATATCGTAAAGGCAAGTAGTTCCGTAGTTTACGGCAATTATAACCTTGTTGCCCTTTTGTGCGGGTTGGTCACGTTCTTGACCGTTGTGCTTTGCTCCACGCAAAAACGCTATACCTTCCCTAAACTCGTTCCGTTTATTCTCGGTATCGCGGCAGGCTACGTTGTGGCAACCATCTTCACCGTAATCGGTACGATTGCAAAATGCGACTATTTGATGATCATCAACTGGAAACCGCTCGTAAACAACTTCGTTACGGCAGAAGGCGAATTTAGAGGGCTTGCGGCGTTTATCGACCTTCCTAAATTCTCGCTCGTAGAAGGTATCAAAGAACTTGTAAACGGTGGCGTTTCTGCCGAAGTGCTCGGCGCAAACGAAAAAGCAACGCTCATCACCCTTGGCGGTGTAGCAGAAGTGGTTATCGCTTTCTTACCCGTTGCACTCGTTGTGTTCGCTGAACATATTGCAGATCACAAGAACCTTTCGTCTATTATCGGTAAAGACTTAATTACCGACCCCGGTTTGAAGAGAACGCTTCTTGGCGACGGCGTTGGTTCGATCGCAGGTACGATCTTCGGTGTTTGCCCTAACACCACGTACGGTGAATCGGTTGGTTGCGTTGCAATCACGGGGAACGCTTCCGTAGTCACGATCACGACCACGGCATTTATGTGTATCGCACTTTCCTTCTTCGGTCCTATCATGGCGCTCTTACAAACGATTCCTTCCTGCGTAATGGGCGGCGTATGCTTAACGCTCTACGGGTTCATTGCAGTATCCGGTCTTAAAATGTTCAAAGAACTTGACCTTAACGAAAACAAGAACTTGTTCGTTGTTTCGGCTATCTTGATCGCAGGTATCGGCGGTTTAACCATTCAAATCCCTTACGCGCTTGCAGACAACGGCGCGATTGCAAAAACCATTCAAGTGACGGCAATTGCAACGGCTCTCTTGCTTGGTATTTTGACCAACTTCATCTTGGGTAAACTTGAAAAGAGCAAGTTCGGCAAAGCGGAAGAAAAAGCGGAAGCCGTAGAAGAAACGGCAGAAGCACCTGCAGAAGTTAAGGAGGACTAAGCCGTGAAACAATACGATAACGTGGTTGTTTTTGATCATCCCTTAATTAAGCACAAGATTGCCATTTTAAGAGATGAAAAAACGAGCATGAAAGAGTTTCGCGAACTAGTGGAAGAAATCACCACGCTTATGACGTTTGAATGCTTAAAAGAAGGCGTTCCCACGGTACAAAAGCAGGTGAAAACTCCCCTTGAAACGTGCACGCAAACGGTGGTAGCGGATAATGCGATTGCAATCGTTCCCATCTTGCGCGCAGGGCTTGGTATGGTGAACGGCATTCACGTGTTGTTCCCTTCGGCAAGAGTGGGGCATATCGGTATGTATCGCGACGAAGAAACGCTTGAACCGCAATCCTATTATTGCAAATTGCCAGACGGTATCGAAGAGAAACTCGTGCTCGTGGTAGACCCTATGCTTGCAACGGGCGGTAGCGCGTGCGACGCGATCGACGCACTTAAAAAGCGCGGTTGCAAGAACTTAAAGTTTATGGCTATTATCGGCGCACCGGAAGGCGTATCCCGCGTTGCGGAAGAGCATCCAGACGTGCAAATCTACGTTTCCACGCTTGATAGATGCTTAAACGAACACGGCTATATTCTCCCTGGTCTTGTGGATGCAAGCGATCGCTTATTCGGTACGAAATAAGAA
>JAFTHR010000027.1 GCA_017457345.1 Clostridia bacterium
CGCACGATTTTACGAAGGAAAACCACCGAGCCCGAAAGTTCTTTCACCGTCACTTTATAGTTCTTTACCCCTTCTACCGTGTTTTCCAGTTCCGTCAACTCGTGATAGTGGGTGGCACATAACGTTTTTGCCCTTATCTTTTCGGTGATAAACTCAATGACCGACCAAGCAATCGACAAACCGTCGTACGTGCTCGTCCCTCTACCCACTTCGTCTAATACGAGCAGACTATCTTTTGTGGCGTGCATTAAAATGGTTGCCACTTCGATCATCTCCACCATAAAGGTACTTTGATCAAAGATCAAATTATCGCTTGCGCCCACGCGCGTGAAGATGCGATCTACCACGGGAATTTCCGCTTCTTTTGCGGGCACGAACGAGCCGATTTGAGCAAGGAGCGTGATCAGCGCCACTTGGCGCATATAGGTACTTTTCCCCGCCATATTCGGGCCGGTAATGATAGCGCTACGGTTTTCGCCGTTATCTAAAAGAGTATCGTTCGGTACGAATCGTTCGGTTGAAACCGCTTCCACTACCGGATGACGACCTTCAACGATTTTTAACGTGTTTCCGCTTTCTAAAATTTTAGGGCATACGTAGCGGCGTTCTTTTGCAACGCACGCAAGCGAAGCCAAACAATCGAGCATAGCAATCGAAGAAGATACACTCTTTAACCGCTCGATATTGTTGAAAAGAACTTCGATAAGTTTTTGATAAATAGCACTTTCAAGTTTTAAAGCGCGTTCGCTACTCGTAAGAATTTTTTCTTCTAATATCTTTAATTCTTCGGTGATGTATCTTTCGCCGTTGGTAAGCGTTTGCTTGCGGATATACGTTTCGGGAACTTGGTCTTTAAAGGAGTTGGAAACTTCGATATAATAGCCGAATACGCGGTTATACCCCACTTTCAGCGTTTTTATTCCCGTGCGTTCCTTTTCTCTCGCTTCCGTTTCCAGCACCAACGCTCTACCGTTTTTGGCAATGCTACGGAGTTCGTCTAATTCTTTATCGAACCCGTCGCGAATATACCCACCGTCTTTGAGCACGGCGGGCGGCTCTTCGGCAATCGCCGAGCGCAATAAATCTACGATCTCTTTCATTTCGATAAGACCGCTATTGATATCTTGTATTGCCGCGGATGAAAAACCGCTCAGTTGGAATTTAAGCGTGGGTACGGTGGCGAGCGAATTTGCAAGCGAAACCGCATCTCTCGGCATAAAATTGCCGTTCGAAATTTTCCCCGAAAGGCGCTCTACGTCCTTCACTTCTTTGAGCGTTTCTTGGATACTCATACGCGCCACCGAAGCGTTTACAAGTTCCGCCACGCCCTTTTGTCTATATTCGATTTCCTGCACGTTTTTTAAAGGCGAGAGCACCATTTTGTTGAGTAGACGCGCCCCCATCCCCGTTCGGGTTTTATCGAGCAACCAAAGCAACGATCCGTGCTTTTTCCCTTCGCCGTTCGTCTTTATAAGTTCTAGGTTGTTTACGGCAACGGTATCTAGCACCATATATTTTTCGCTATCGATAACCTTAACGCCGCTAACGTTTTGCACCGAGTGTTTTTGCGTTTCACGCAAATACTCCACGAGCGCCCCAGACGCCGCAATCAACCCTTCGTTTCCGCCAAGCCCAAACGCCGCAAGCGAAAGGGTTTTGAATTGATCCATAAGCGTTTTTTCGGCGTGCTTTACGTTGAACGCCCAAGGCACGTAGCAAGAAAAAGGCGGCAATAGTTTATGGCGGACTTCTTTCAATCCCTTAGACGCTAAAAGGGCGTTATCGTTGCAAATGACTTCGGCAACGGAAAGTTTGAGCATTTGAGAAACGGCGCTAGAAAGCCCCTGCTCCCCTTTAAATTCTTGCGTGAAAAATTCGCCCGTGGTGATGTCTGCCCAAGCAAGCGCCACACAGGAATCGTTTAAATATAAGCACGCAACGTAGTTATTCTTCTTTTCATCCAACACCGCTTCGTCGGTTAACGTACCTGCGGAAATAATACGGATAACATCTCTCTCCACAAGCCCTCGCCCGGATTCTTTCGGATCGGATAACTGTTCGCAAATTGCCACCTTTTCGCCAAGCGCAACTAATTTTGCAATATACATATCGGCGGCGTGGTACGGAATTCCACACATAGGCGCGCGCTCGTCTAGCCCACAGTCTCTGCCCGTGAGCGTTAAATCCAAAAGCGCGGAAACTTTAACCGCGTCGTCAAAGAACATCTCGTAAAAATCTCCGAGACGGTAAAACAACACGCAATCCTTATACTTTTCTTTCATTTCAAGATAGTGCGCCATCATTTGTGAAAGTGCCATCTTTTTTTCCTGCCTTTTTATTTCGTTTCTTCTATCTCGCCAAACAGGGAAATCCCTCTTGCTTCTCTTACTTTAAAATTTACGAATTCACCCACGCAGTTCTTTTCACTAGGAAAATACCCCATACGACCAAACTCGTCGCGCCCTAAATACAAGCCTTTCTTCTCGTCGAACCCTTCACACAAAATCTCTACCGTTTTGCCGATATATTTCTCCGATTTTTTTCGCGTTTGTTCGTTGATGAGTTCCACCAAACGCATGATGCGGTCTTTTTGCACGTCTTCGGGGATTTGGTTCGGCATTTCCGCCGCCTTCGTACCGATTCTAGGGGAATACACAAAGGTAAACGCCGAAGCAAAGTCCACTTCTTTTACAAGTTTTTCGGTAAGAAGATAATCTTCTTCCGTCTCCCCGGGAAACCCAACGATAATATCCGTAGTGAGTTCCGCTTCCGGTAAACGGCTTTTGAGCATTTGAACTTCCTGCATATATTTCTCGCTCGTGTAGCGGCGGTTCATTTGCTTTAATATCTCGTTCGAACCCGATTGCACGGGCAAATGCACAAGCCTACATATCTTGCGGTGCTTTTCCATTACTCGAACAACGTCTTCGTTAAAATCCTTGGGGTGGCTCGTCATAAACCGCAAACGGAATTTTCCTTCCACCGAAGCCACTTTATCTAAAAGTTCCGCAAACGTGGTTTCACCTTCCTTCTTTCCATAAGAATTCACGTTTTGACCAAGCAAGGTGATTTCTTTATATCCCGCCTTTACGAGCCCTTCTACTTCCCGCACGATATCTTCCGCTCTGCGGGAACGCTCTCTGCCGCGAACGTACGGTACAATGCAATAGGAACAGAAATTATCGCAACCATACGTGATGTTTACCCAAGCGTTTGGATAACTCGTTCTATACGGCTCGTCAAACTCCACGATTTCCCCTTCCTTTTCACGGACGGAGAACACACGCTTTTTCTGCTTGCGTTTCTTTTCGATAAGCGCGCCGAGTTCTTCTAAGTTCAACGTGCCGAACACGATATCCACGAACGGAAACTTCTCTTTGATTACGTCCACTTTCCCCTTTTCCTGCGGCATACATCCGCCAACGGCAATAATGAGCGAAGGTTTTTCCTTTTTTAAGCGTTTGAGCGCGCCGATATTCCCGAACGCGTGGTTTTCTGCGTTTTCACGGATGCAACAGGTATTAAATACAATAACGTCGGCTTTTTCAGTCTCCAACGTTTCTCTATATCCCATACGCTGTAAAATCCCTGCCATCTTCTCCGATTCGTGCAAGTTCATTTGACAACCGTA
>JAFTHR010000241.1 GCA_017457345.1 Clostridia bacterium
AAAGAAAACGGCGGAGTTTCTTCTGCTAGAAATAGAGCCCTTGCATCCGCGGTGGGAAAATACGTAGCCTTTGTCGATAGCGACGATTGGGTTGCTGCGGACTATTTGAAAAATCTTTTAGATGCCATAAAAGATGATGTTGATCTAGTGATTTCGGGATATAAGCATTGCGAAAAGGAAATAGTTTCTATTGAGTCGGAAGATAGAACTATTCATTTAAATCAAGACAGGCTGGGTGTAGAGCGAATGTTTTATTTGCCGCAAATAAACATACCAGTTTCAAAGTTGTTTTTGTTGGATATAATTCGTGAAAATTTAATTGAATTTGACACAAAAATTCACGTTGGTGAAGATAAGCTTTTTGTTTTAGAGTACTTAAATTACTGTAAGAAGGTTCGATTGTTAAAACGCTCAGATTACTATTACAATAGATTAAATCAGTCTTCGTTGACGCATAAAGTTCACGATGATTATTCGAAATGGCTATTTTGTTGCCATAATCATATTAGAGAGTTGTTGGAGAAATTTGGCACGTTTGATAATTCAGATTTGGAAAGAATGCTTGGGTTTAACGCGTTCTATTCGTTCAACTCGGCGAGTAAAACTTATGCTTATCTGCCAAAACAGGATGCGGAAAAAGCAATTATAGACGCGCTGAATCTGTTTAGGAAAGATATTTTGCCTACGGAACGCTTGCTGATAAAATCCGGAGGCCCTTTTGTGGAAATGATTGTGAAATTGATTGTGGAAGGGAAGGATAAGCAAATACCCTATGAATATATACAGTACTACAAAAAAAGAAATAGAGTGAAAAAGTTTCTTCGAGCCGTGTATATGAAAATAGTTTCAAAATCTATAGAAGTGAGAAGAGACGGGTTAAAGGATTTTCACTAAAGCATTTGACAAAAATTCAATTCGGCGAACAAGCATTTAGGGATATTAAAAGAATTAATCGGTGATTGTTATGAATAAGTTTTCTATTTTTTGTATGAAAGTGTGTAGGCGTATCATCAACAAGGTGAGGGGATGGTACAGAAAAACAAGTTTTCTTAGCGGCGTGAAATCGTATGGAGAAAACGTTCATTTACTAGGACCAGTTTATTTATGGAACCGAAACGTGATATTAGGTGCAGATATTAACGTGTATCCGAATGTGACGTTTTGGGGCTCTGGAAATATAGAGATTGGCAATAATTGTGAAATAGGATTCAATACGGTTTTATACGCATCTCAATCAATTAAAATTATGGATCACGTTTCTATTGCGGCGGACTGTTATATTATCGACTCCAATCACGGGATTGCAAAGGATAAAGAAATTCAAAGCCAAGAGAGTGTCTGCAAAGGTCCAGTTTTGATCGAGGAGGACGTTTGGCTTGGGGCTGGTGTTAAAGTTTTGAGCGGCGTACATATCGGAAAAGGGGCGGTGATTGGAGCGCAGGCGCTTGTTAATAGTGATATTCCTGAATATGCAATAGCGGTTGGTGTTCCAGCAAGAGTTGTTGGTTATAGAAAATAACGTGGATTTTTTTGAATTAGAGAGGGATAACATGCAAGAAAAATTAATAAGCGTTATCGTGCCTGTGTATAATGTGGAGAAATATCTTAGTGAGTGCGTGGATAGTATTTTACGGCAAACATACCAAAATCTTGAAGTGATTTTGGTGGATGATGGTTCTACGGATAATAGTGGTGCGATTTGTGACGAGTATGCAAAAAAGGATTCTCGTATCAAGGTTTTTCACAAAGAAAACGGCGGGTTATCATCTGCGCGCAATTACGGGCTTGATCGTATGCACGGGGATTACGTTGCGTTTGTCGATTCAGACGACTATATAGCCGACACCATGTACGAAGAACTGATAAAAAAGTGTTTAGAGTATGGTGCGGATATTACGGCTTGCGGTTTTACACGTTTTTACGAGGATGGGAAAGAAGAGCACCGATATGCCTTTTTTGAAGGAGAGTGTTTTATTGGAAAAGATTTTGATAGGCTTGCTGATTATGGACCATATAAGGACTTAGTTGTTGTTGCATGGAATAAATTATATAAAAGTTGCGTTTTTAATCAAATAAGGTATCCTGCTGGGAAATTGCATGAAGATGAATTTATTATCTTTGATTTACTGGGTAAAATTAAAAAATTTGTTTTCTTGTATAAATCTTTATATAGATATAGGGTTCGAGAAAACAGTATAACAAGCACATTCAATTTAAATAGATTAGATGGGGTTGAGGCGGCATTAATTCAATGCGATAGGGCTTTTGAACGTAAAAATTACGAATCTGCTAAAAAACAATTTGATTCGGTATTCCGATATTATCGCAGTATTATTTCGAATACTGAAATTAAAACCAAATCGGATAAAAAACGGGCGTTAAAAATAAAAAGGATGCTTCGTAAAAACTTTAATAAGCAAGATAAAAAAATGTTTCCTTTTAAAGAGAGAATTAGTTTAACGTTGTACTTTTTATCGCCAAGGATATAACATGAAAATAGGCATTATTACGTACAGACAATTTCCATACGTTTCGGCAAATACTTCGATAGGGTATATTATCGGGGAGAACATTGCTAGGCGCGATGGGTACGAAGTGGTATTTATCGGGCATAAGCAAGACCCTGCGCAAAATAACGTTTGCGAATATAAAGGAATAAAAATTCGGTATTTTAACGATAAAATCCCCACGAAAAAGTCTGCTAGAATCAAGAATATCGTGCAAAAGTTCTTTGGCGATTTAGCGTTTTTGTTCAATGCGCGAAAACTTAGAAAAATAGTAAAAGAAGAACAAATTGACGCGCTCGTTTGCGTGCAGTCCCCCCCAGAGACGGCGTGGATAGCAAAACGTGCTAAATTAAAAATTCCCTGCTATTTATATCAGTTAGATCCCTTTCACATCCACGGCGACGTTGAAAACTTAAAGCAGAGAAAACAGTTTTTAAAACTGTTAAAATCTTTTAGCGGTGTTTTTGCAACAACCCCTTTGCAACGGTACTACGAAAGAGAAAAAGACTTTCAATATCTAGTTCGAAAAGGGCTTGTGAAAGAGTGTAAGCATCCAACGCTTGTAAAGCCGAAACAGGTGGAAGTACAAGCGATTAAAAAGGATAAAACGAGACTTGTATACGGCGGTACGCTCTATCGCGGCGTTCGAGATCCTAAAATTTTAGCCGATCTTAAAAAGGCACTGTCTGACGATATCGAAATATGCTTTTTCGGCGGATGTGACAACGCGCAAGACTTTGCAATGCTAAAACAAACGGGTGTGATTTGCGGTGGTCGCGTATCCCCTGAACGGTTGCAAGAAGAATACCGAAAGGCAGACGTTTTAATCAATATCGGCAATAAGATAAAAATGCAAGATGCGAGCAAAGTGGTGGACTATATGGCGCTCGGTAAACCGATTTTGCATATTCATCAGTTTGCGGATTTAACGTCAACGGAAACGCTCGAAAAATACCCTCTAAAATGTTGTGTGGACGCGGCTACGCTTAGTGATGGGGCGGGGAGCGATCTCGTTAATACCTTTATCAATGAAAGCAAAGGAAAAAGCGTTCCATATGAAAAAGTGGAAAAATGGTACGAAGAGTACACGCCGCAATACGTTGCGGATAGCGTACTTGAAATGATAAATAAAAAATAAACTCAAGAGGAGAAAAAAATATGTCGTTATTCAAAGACAAAACCTTATTAATTACAGGGGGTACGGGTTCGTTTGGGAACGCCGTGTTGAACCGCTTTTTACAAACGGATATCGGTGAAATCCGCATCTTCTCGCGTGACGAGAAAAAGCAAGACGATATGCGCCACGAATTCCAAGTAAAGATGCCGGAAGCGGCGGAAAAAATCAAATTTTATATTGGCGACGTGCGTGATATCGCGTCGGTGAAAAACGCAATGCACGGAGTAGACTACATATTCCACGCGGCGGCGCTCAAGCAAGTGCCCTCCTGCGAATTTTTCCCGATTGAGGCGGTAAAAACGAACGTGCTTGGCACGGAGAACGTTCTCACGGCGGCAATCGACGAAGGGGTAAAAAATATCGTTTGTCTTTCCACGGACAAGGCTGCCTACCCCGTGAACGCTATGGGCACGAGCAAAGCAATGATGGAAAAGGTAATCGTGGCAAAATCGCGCACGGTTTCTCCCGAAAAGACCAAAATTTGCTGCACGCGCTACGGCAACGTTATGTGTAGCCGCGGAAGCGTAATTCCCCTTTGGATTGACCAAATCCGCGCGAAGAAGCCGATTACGCTGACCGATCCGAAAATGACGAGATTTATCATGTC
>JAFTHR010000242.1 GCA_017457345.1 Clostridia bacterium
CATAAACAATCCTTTTTTTGGGCGGAAATTGATAGGGGAGAATTCCCAAATCGCACCCTAATAAATAAAGTATAAACCATTTTTAGAAAATTTGCAACTATTTTTTATAAATTCCGTTAAAAACAGTTGACTAGGTGAAAAAAAAGCGGTATAATGGGGAAGCATTTAAGCGAATCACTGTCAGAGAGGTGAATAGAATGAAAGCTGAAATACATCCCAAATATCACGAAGTGACTGTAGTCTGCGCGTGCGGAGCAACGTTCAAAACCGGTACGACCAAAGAAGGCGACGTTTTGAAAGTGGATATCTGCAGCAATTGCCATCCTTTCTTTACCGGCAAGCAGAAGTTAGTTGATACCGGTGGACGTATCGATAAGTTCAAGAAAAGATACGGTATGTAAGGTAGAACAGATCGAGGCGTTAAGGTCATCCTTAATGCCTTTTTTCTTATCCTACGCGGAGAAAGGCAAAAATTATGAGCAAAAAAGCAGAAAAAAAGAAAGGCTGCACCACGTATATCGGCGGGCAGGCGGTAATGGAAGGGGTTATGATGCGCGGCAAATCGTCCATGGTGATGGCATGCCGCGATCCCGAAGGCCGCATCCAAATAGAATCGGAACGCTTAACGCCGCCCGAAAAAAGAAGCAAGGCTTCGCGCATGCCGTTTATCCGCGGCGTGGTGAACTTCGTTTCTTCTTTAGTGGTGGGCAGTAGCGCGACTATGCGCAGCGCAGACGTTGCGTTCGTGGAAGACGAGCAACCGACCAAAGTAGAGAAATGGCTCACGGAAAAACATCACGTAGATTTAAGCGGTTTTTTAAACGGGCTTGCGATCGTGCTTGGTATTTTTCTTGCGGTGTTCATCTTTTTATGGGTTCCCCAACGCTTAACCGAACTCACGGGTTTTGCAAAAGAAGGCGTTGAAGGGGTGTGGTTCAACCTAATCGAAGGCGGAATTAGAATTGTCATTTTCATTTTATATCTTTTGGCAATGACGATTTCAAAAACCCTTCGCAGAGTGTTTATGTACCACGGCGCGGAGCACAAAACGATCACGTGCTACGAAAGCGGCATGGAACTCACCGTAGAAAACGTTAAAAAGTGCACCCGCGTTCACGACAGATGCGGTACGACCTTTTTATTCCTAGTGATGATCGTGAGCATTTTAGTGTTCTCGGTAGTAAACTTTTTAGTGGGTAGTTGGCTCTATACGGGATCTGCGGCGTTAGATTCCGCAATTCGGTTGCTTTTCAAAATTATTATGTTGCCGGTGGTGGCAGGCGTATCGTACGAGATTATGCGCGCCCTTGCAAAAACGAAGAGCAAAGCGGTGTTCATTTTCAAAGCCCCCGGTCTTTTGCTCCAACGCTTAACCACGAGAGAGCCGGACGACGGGATGATTGAATGCGCGATTGCTGCGTTCAAAGGCGTTATGGAAATGGACGCCGATCCCACCATCCCGGAAAAGGTATTTGCAACGGCAGGAAAAATGAGCACGCTGCTTGCAAACACCAAAAAGCGTTTCCGCGATAATGGTATAGACGAAGAAGAAGCGGAGTGGATTTTCTCCATTTTATTAGGGATTCCCAAGAGCGCGGTAGCCACGGACGAACGCATTTTAAAGGTAGAACAAAGCCGCAAAATCGTGGACACGGTAGACGAGCGCTTAACGGGTAGACCGCTTTGGTATATCATAGGGGACACCGATTTCTACGGCTATAAAATTAAGGTAGACGAGCGCGTGTTAATCCCCCGCCCGGAAACGGAAGAACTTGCCCAAAAAGTAATCGGCATAGCCGAAGAAGGGGACAAGATTTTAGACCTTTGCACGGGCAGCGGCGCAATCGCGATCGCCGTGTATAAAGAACTTGAAAAGAGTGGAAGAAAGGCGGAAGTGTACGCGTCCGATATCAGCGCCGAAGCGCTCGCTCTTGCCAAGGAAAACGCCGAACTCAACGGCGCGGAAATCACCTTTATTCAATCGGATTTATTCACGCGGATTCGCAACCGTTTCAATATCATTGTCACCAACCCCCCGTACATTCCCACGGCGGAGATTGAAACGTTGCAAAGAGAAGTGAAAGACCACGAGCCGCACCTTGCCTTAGACGGCGGGGAAGACGGTATGGACTATTACCGCCGAATCGCGGCAGACGCCACGAAAAACCTTGCGCGCGGGGGCGTACTCATTATGGAAGTTGGCGCAGGCGAAGCGCAAAAGGTTGTAAAAATGTTCAAGTATTGCCAGTACTCGATGGTCATTAAGGACTTTGCGGGCGTGGATAGATACGTAAAAATCGTGATTTAACCGAAAAACAATCAAGCCCTTTTTTCGTCGAACGGACGAAAAAAGGGCTTTGGAGATCGTATGATAAAAAAATTGACTGAAATAGCCGAACGCTACGCGTTTTTAACGGAGAAAATTTCCGATCCAGAAGTCATTTCGGATATGAGCGCTTGGCAAAAATACTCCAAAGAGCAAGCGGATTTGCGGGAGACGGCGGAAGCGTTCGCCGAATACCAAACCACGGAGCGGGAGATGAACGACGCGTTCGCACTCGCCGAAGAAGAAACCGATCCCGAACTCAAAAAAATGCTTTTAGACGAAGGGTACGATTGCAAAGAACGCTTGGCTCAGCAACTCAAAAACTTAAAGGTGTTATTATTGCCGAAAGATAAAAACGACGAGCGCAGTTGCATTTTAGAAGTCCGCGCGGGCACGGGCGGGGAAGAAGCGGCGCTGTTTGCCGCCGAACTTTGCCGCATGTACGCGGCGTTTTGCGCGAGCAAAAAATTGCGCGTGGAAGAGATAGAAGTAAACGCCACCGAACTTGGCGGCGTGAAAGAAGCGATCTACAATATCAAAGGGGCAGGGGCTTATAAAACGCTGAAATACGAAAGCGGCGTGCACCGCGTTCAACGCGTACCTGCCACCGAAACGCAAGGGAGAATCCACACGAGCGCGGCAACGGTAGCCGTCCTTCCCGAAGCGGAAGAAGTGGAAGTGGAGATCGCCGAAAAAGATATTCGAATCGACATTTTCCATTCGGGCGGCGCAGGCGGACAAAACGTGAACAAAGTGGCTTCGGCGGTGCGGATTACCCATTTCCCCACGGGGATCGTGGTCACCTGCCAAGACGAGCGTTCTCAACTCAAAAACAAAGAGCGCGCGTTCAAGGTGTTGCGGTCTAGAATCTACGATTTCTACAACGGCAAGAACAGCAAAGAGCGAGAAGAAAACCGCCGCAGTATGGTAGGGAGCGGGGATAGAAGCGAGCGAATCCGCACCTACAACTTCCCGCAAAGCCGTGTGACCGACCACCGAATCGGCTTATCGCAATACAATTTAGATGCGTTTATGGCAGGGGATATCGGTAGCATGGTAGATGCGCTCCAAATTGCCGATAGAGAACTCCAACTCTCTTCCCAAACCGAATAACGAAAAACGAACGGGTACGCCCGTTCTTTTTTTTTACGCAAAACACTTGCCATTTTTTAGAAAAAATGCTATGATAGTCTTGCGAACTCAATTTCATATTCTACACGCAAGTACATTTATCGGGCATAAGTGTACCCATTTCGCTATACAAAAAACTTTCGTGTAGAAAATTTTTTAGGAATTGAGTGTCGCAACTTTGGCGAATAAGTCACTTGGCTAGTGCTGGCTTGTTCACCAAGTCGGCACTTTTTATTTTTCTAGGAGGTTTTACATAGTGAAAAAATTCTTTTTATCGGCGTTGTTTTGCTTGTGCTTAGCCGTTTCGGCGGTAGGGCTTTCTTCTTGCGATTTCTCGTCTAGTTCGAATAGTTCTTCGAGCAGCAGTTCGAGCGGTTCAAGCAATTCAAGCAATTCGTCTAGTAGCAGTTCTTCTAGTAGTATTTCGAGCGGGTTGCCGAGCGACGAGCCGCTTGTAGATAGCGTTGGGTTGGAATATAAATTGATCGAAGAAGAAAATGCCTATCAAGTGACGGGTATAGGTACGTGTACGGATACCTTTCTTGTAATCCCTGCCGAGCACGAAGGCAAACCTGTGACGAGTATCGCCAGTAGGGCATTCTATGAGTGCGATAAATTAACGAGCGTAGTGATCGGCGATAGCGTAGAAAGTATAGGCAATGGTGCGTTCTGCGATTGTGGTGGTTTAACAAGCATAGAAATTCCAGATAGCGTGGAAAGTATCGGTTGGGAAGCGTTCATGCTTTGCAATAATTTAACGAACGCATACTATATGGGGACGGCAGATAGTTGGGCGCAAATATCGTTTGGTTATGAATCAAACCCGCTCTGTTATGCGAAAAATTTCTATATCAACAACGAATTGGTGACGGAAATCAATTTGACCACGGCAACCAAAGTATCGAATTATGCTTTCTATAGGTGCACTAATTTAACGAGCGTAGTAATCGGTGATAGTGTGGAAAGTATCGGCGAATATGCGTTCTTTGGTTGCCCTAAACTCGTAGAAGTAGTAAACAAATCCCCGTATATCACCGTGGAGAAAGGTGAATGGGATAACGGCTGTGTTGTGGCATATGCATTAGCAGTATATAACAGCACGGATACGTTTACAGGCACGAAACTTTCAAACGATAACGGATATATCGTGTATACAGACGGCGCAGAAAAGATTTTAGTGAATTATATTGGCGAAGAAACTGATTTAATTTTGCCTGCCTATATCACGAAAATTAATCGGTATGCCTTCGGAAATTACGATAATTTAACGAGTGTAGTAATCGGCGACGGCGTGACGAGTATCTGCGAAGATGCGTTCTCAAGTTGCGATAACTTAACGAGCATAGAAATCCCCGATAGCGTGACGACTATCGGCGATTATGCGTTCCGTGATTGCAAAAAACTCGTAGAAGTAGTAAACAAATCCCCGCATATCACCGTGGAGAAAGGCTCAAGCGGAAACGGCTATGTTGGGAAATACGCATTTGTGGTATATAATAGCACGGATACGTTTACGGGGACGAAAGTTTCGATCGACAACGGATATATCGTGTATACGGAAGGCGAAGAAAAGATTTTAGTGGGATATATCGGCGAAGAAACAGATTTGGTTTTGCCGACTTATATCACGAAAATTAACCAGCATGCGTTCTATAGTTGTGATAATTTAACAAGTGTAATAATCGGTGATAGTGTGACGTATATCGGTGATTATGCGTTCGAGTATTGCGCTAATTTAACGAGCATAGTGATCGGTGATAGCGTAGAAAGTATAGGCAATAGTGCGTTCTATTATTGTGATAGTTTAACGAGCATAGTAATTCCCGATAGCGTGACGAGCATCGGAAAATTTGCG
>JAFTHR010000243.1 GCA_017457345.1 Clostridia bacterium
ACCAACCCCTATTTCGCGTTAATTTCTGTGACGAATAAAAATGATAGCACCTATACAATTCATCAAGATACAAAGATAATTGCAGGTTCTGCGTTCCGTGATTGCGATAATTTAACGGACGTGTATTATCAAGGGACGGCGGATGATTGGGCGCAAATATGGTTTGTTGATACTTACTCAAACCCGCTCCGTTATGCGGATAATTTCTATATCCAGAACGAATTGGTGACGGAAATCAATTTGACCACCGCAACCAAAGTTTCGAATTATGCGTTCTATGGTTGCGATAGTTTAACGAGTGTACTAATCGGCGACGGTGTGACGAGTATCGGCTACTCTGCGTTCTATAATTGCTCTAAATTAACGAGCGTAGAAATCCCTGACCGCGCAGAAAGGATCGGCGAAGATGCGTTCTATGGTTGCACGAATTTAACGTTCAACAAACACGGCAATGCAAATTATTTGCCGAGCAAAACCAACCCCTATTTCGCGTTAATTTCTGTGACGAATAAAAATGATAGCACCTATACAATTCATCAAGATACAAAGATAATTGCAGGTTCTGCGTTCCGTGATTGCGATAATTTAACGAGCATAGAAATTCCCGACAGCGTGACGAGTATCGGCAATTATGCGTTCTATGATTGCGCTAACTTAACGAGCGTAGTGATTGGTGACGGCGTGACGAGTATCGGCAATTCTGCGTTCCATTATTGCTCTAATTTAACGAGCGTAGAAATCGGCGACGGCTTAGAAAGTATCGGCAATGGTGCGTTCACTAATTGCATAAATTTAACGAGCATAGAAATCCCCGACAACGTGACGAGTATCGGCGACTATGCGTTCTGGTATTGCACGAATTTAACGTTTAACAAATACGGAAATGCAAATTATTTGCCGAGCAAAACCAATCCCTATTTTGCACTAATTTCCGCAACAAATAAAAATTATAGCACCTATACAATTCACCAAGACGTAAAAATAATTGCATCTTCTGCGTTCTATGATATTAATTTAACGAGCGTAGTCATTGGCGATAACGTGGAAAGTATTGGTGAGTATGCGTTCTGGTATTGCACGAATTTAACGAGCGTATATTATATGGGAACGGAAAGCGATTGGGCGACGGTCAGCATTGGCTCTTTCAACTACGATTTAATTTCGGCGACGTGGTATTACTATATCGAAAACCAAGAAGACGTGCCTACGGACGGTGGCAATTATTGGCACTACGAAAACGGCGTGCCTACCCCTTGGTAAGCAAAAACCTAAAAGATAGGCGGTAAAATAAAAAGACGGGCGAAAAATTTTCGTCCGTCTTTTTGTTTGCTTGGTGGTTAAAAAAGTTTGCGCGCTCTCCGCATAGGAGGGCGCGCATTTGAATTGTTATTGTTCGTTTACGTGTTCAGCGTCGGTAAGAACGGGGGATTCTTTTGCGAAACGTTTCACCGATTCCACAGCGCTTTCGCAACGTTTCTTGGTTTTGTAGTGTTCGCCAAGGCAGAGGAGTTGACCGTTGCTGCTCAAGAGTTTGTAAATATAGTCGCCACGCTTCGTGAACGCGATACGGAAGTTATCCTTTTCGATATTCGCTTTGTGCGTGTTAAGGCCGTTTACTGCGCCTACGTAAGAGGTGTATTCTTCACTAGAAAGGAGTTTTTCGCCGTTGTTAGCGAAGAGTTCAAAGTAGAATACTTTTTCGCCGTCTACTTCTTTCGAAGAGATGATCCATTTCCCAACTGCGCCGGTTGTCGTTTCAGCAGCGGGTTGTTCGTCGTCTTCTTCCTTAGGAAGGTTAACCACGATTTCACGGATTTCTTCGTCTACAACCGCAGTTTCTGCGAAACGAACGGTGGAGTTCAACGCGCTTTCGCAACGTTCTTTAGAGTTGTAGTTTTCGCCGTTGCAAAGGAGCGTGCCCTTGCCGCTTAACAGTGTGAAAATGTATTCGCCTGTCTTGCTGGTGGTGATGCGGAAATTCTTTTTAAGGATATTTGCTTTGTGCGTTTCAATACCCTTTCTTGCGCCTTCGATAGAGGAGTATTCTTCACTTTCAAGCAATTTTTCGCCGTTGCTTGCGTGGAGTTCAAAGAAGTACGTTTCTTCTTGTTGTTCTGCGCCTTCTTCCGAGGTTAACAACTTGAAAAGTACCCATTTGCCGCTATAACGTGCGGGTTTCACTTCTTCCGTTTTCTTTTCAGCGGTCTTTTTCGCGGGTTTCTTTTCTTCCGCTTTCACTTCTTTTACTTCTTCTTTCTTTTCAGCAGGTTTCTTTGCCGTTTTCTTAGCGGGCTTTTCTTCTGCGACTACGGGAGCGGGCTCTTCTTTCTTTTCTTCAACAACGGGCTCTTCCTTTTTAGCAGGTTTCTTCGTTGTTTTCTTAGCAGGCTTTTCTTCTGCGACTACGGGAGCGGGTTCTTCTTTCTTTTCTTCAACAACCGGCTCTTCCTTTTTAGCGGCTTTCTTCGTCGTTTTCTTAGTGGGCTTTTCTTCTGCAACTACGGGAGCAGGCTCTTCTTTCTTTTCTTCAACAACGGGTTCTTCCTTTTTAGCGGCTTTCTTCGTTGTCTTCTTAGCGGGTTTTTCTTCTGCCACAACCGCTACGGGCTCTTCTTTCTTTTCTTCAACAACGGGTTCTTCCTTCTTAGCGGCTTTCTTCGTTGTTTTCTTAGCAGGTTTTTCTTCTGCGACTACGGGAGCAGGTTCTTCCTTAACCTCTTCAACAGGTTTAGCCTTTTTCGTTGCTTTTTTCTTTTCTTTCTTAGCGGGTTTTTCTTCCGCTACAACGGCAACGGCTTCTTCGTTAGTTTCTTCAACCGGTTCTTCTTTAACCTCTTCAACGGGCGCTTGTTGAGCTTCCGCCGTTTCAACGGGTTCTTCTTGAACGGATTCGGCTTGTGCCGCTGCTTTCTTGGCTTTGCGTTTTTTCGCGCTCTTCTTAATGCAAAGGGCGATAATCGCAATAATAATTAAAGCAAGTGCGCCACCGCAAACGCCTAAAATAATGGGGTTTGCAAGCAAATAAGTAATAAGGGTGTTCATGAATTCCAAAAACTTTTCCATATCGGTGCTCCTTATGTTATGATAGTATATTCATTACGTGGTTTTATTTTAATATAAAAAAAATAAAAAGTCAACTCAAACGATAAAAAAGCCGACAAATTTTTGCAAAAAACTTGATTTTTCTTTCTTGATACTGTACAATAAAGATATGAAAAACGGATTTGAAATTGCCGTTATCGGCGGAGGTGCTTCGGGGCTTACCTGTGCCGTTAAATTGGCAAAAAACAAACAATTAAAAGTGCTTGTACTCGAACGCGGCGAACGCTTAGGGCGGAAACTTTCCGCAACGGGCAACGGGCAGGGTAATCTTACGAACGAAAGAGTTGGCCACGGCGGCTATTTTTCCGTTTCTTCCCACGGTGAAAAACGCGCGGAAGAAATCGTTGAAAAATACTCCAAGGCGGACTTTTTATCCTTTTTAGAAAGTTTAGGGGCGCTTTGCGAAGCAGACGAAAAGGGGAGAGTGTATCCAACTTCTCGCCAGGCTTCTTCTATTACCGATTTATTCCGCTACCGCTTAGAACGCGCCGAAAACGTTTTCGTTTGCACGAAAGCGTTGGTGGAAAGCGTTGAGCGTAAAAACGAAGAATTCGTTTTGCGTTGCTTGGTGGAAGGGGAAACGAAAACCTTTTACGCCAAAAATGTTGTACTTTGCACAGGCGGCACGGCGGCGAAAAATTTTGGCACGGACGGGAACGGCTATAAAATAGCAAAAGCGTTTGGGCATACGCTCACGCCGCTTTATCCTTCGCTCGTGCAATTAAAAACGGAAAAAGAAAAGATAAAAACGCTCAAAGGGATCCGCGTGAACGACGCGTGCGTTGTGGCGTTTTCTTGCGGTAAGGAAATTTCGCGGGAAATAGGCGACGTTATTTTTACCGATTACGGCGTGTCTGGAGATGCGATCTTCCGCACGTCGGCTTTTGTTGCGGATAAGATTGACCAAGGAACGATTTTAGAAATAGACTTTTTGCCGAACGTGAGCAAAGAGAGATTGATAAGTGTAATTGCTAAAAAACTTGAAAGCGGCGCAAACCCGAAAGAAGTGCTTTGCGGAATTGTAAACAATCAACTTGGTAGAGTAATTCTCTCCTGCGCCGCGTGTGCAACGCCCGAAGCGATTGCTTGCGAAGTAAAGTCGTTTACGTTGCCCGTGTTGGGCTCGCTTGGGTTTGACTACGCACAAGTGACCAAAGGGGGAGTTCCCCTTTGCGAGACGGATGAAAACTTGCAATCCAAAAAGCAAAAAGGGCTCTATTTTGCAGGTGAGATTTTAGATGCCGACGGCGAGTGCGGCGGTTTCAACTTGCAATTTGCCTATTCTTCCGCAAGCGTAGTGGCGGAAGCGCTTTTGCAACAAGGGGCGAAAAAACAATGAAAACGCTCCTGCTTTCCAACTTAAAATTGTCCCCAGAGCAGAGCGAAGAAGCGCTTTTAAAAATTGCAGAGAAAAAACTAGGCAAAAAGCCTAAGTATTTTGAAATTCTTAAAAAGTCTTTGGATGCACGCGATAAATCGGCGAGTCAGTGGGTAGATACGGTGGCGTGCTGTGCGCTCG
>JAFTHR010000244.1 GCA_017457345.1 Clostridia bacterium
ATTGTACCAGTTTATTAACGAGCGGGGAAATGTTTACAAGCGATTGCAAATTGCCCGTGCCGTCTGCAAGTCCCTTAGAGGCTTCGCCTACTGCCCAAAACACGTCTTTCAGCGTTTTATTTGCATACGGGTCGGTGATGTAGTCACCGCGATTAATATCTGGTTCAACAAAGCCGTTAACCTTATTAAACCCATCTTCAACCGGCATTTTTGCGAACAAATAGTAGCCTGTAAAGCCTAGCCCTGCTACCGTACCCACGATACCGAGCAGAAAGCCAAGGAATACGGCTAGGAATTTGCCCCAAAATCCGCCTTTTGGTTTGCTATCAACGATTTGACGAGTGTTCGATCCGTTGTTTTCCATAAATACACCTCTTTATCGGTTGCCAAAAAACTTGGTAAGCCGAAAACCATGATGAATAAGTTTATTATAGAACTAGGGCGAGAAAAAGGCAACAACTCAAGCCCAAATCTATTTAAAAAGTTAAGTAGTAGTTTCTTCCAACGCAGGGAAAAACAGGATTAGAGAAGGGGGATTGTGTTCAAGAACACAACGTCTTCACGTTCTTGCGCTTCACCTTCGGCAAGGACGAACGCTTTCTTTTGAATGATCCCGCCCGATTTTTCCACGAGTGCTTCAAGCCCTAAAAGGGAAGCGCCGGTAGAGAGCACGTCGTCTACAATGCCCACTTTTTTGCCCTTTAAAAGGTCGGCGTCGTGTTTAGAAAGGTAGAGTTTTTGTACTTCACCGGTAGTGATGGAAGGGTTAATAACCACTTCAATCCCGTCCTGCATGTAAAGTTTTTTCGTTTTTCTTGCAACGGCGTAGTATTCTTGACCGAGTTCGCGCGCAATACAATGGGTTAATTGCAAGCCTTTGGATTCGGCGGTGATGAGCACTTCACAATCGGTCAACTTCTTTGCGAGCAACTTTGCGCAATGTTCGGTGAGCGCCGAGTTGCCGTGTAAGTTAAAGAAAGCAATTTTCACGCCGCTCGGCAATGCGAGTACGGGTAATTTACTTTCAACGCCTTCAAAATCTACGCTATAAAACTCTTTTTCCATAATAACTCCTCTATAGACGCGCAGTTTTTTCGCGCTTGTAAAATAATGATATTATCATTATATCATTAAACTTCAAAAAAGTAAATAGAAAAACGGGATTTTTTGCGCCGAATTCCAAAGAAAAACCCCAACACCTTGACTTTTTTCCGTATTCGTGCTAAAATTATGGAAACTAGGAGAGATTGTATGAGCGAAATTACGGCGTTAACCGCACAAGTAAAAGATAAAACCCGTTGCAACGTGTTCGTTGACGGGCGTTTTTGTTGCGGACTTACGCTCGATACGGTGGTAAAAAACCGATTGAAAGCGGGGATGCAAATCACCCAAGAACGGTTAGAAGAAATGCAATTAGAAAGCGAAAAAGAGACGGCGTTCCAAAAAGCCCTGTCCTTTATTTCCGTTTCGCAAAAAACGAAAAAACAGGTTCGAGATCACCTTGTAAAAAAGGGGTATTTGCCATCCGTAATCGAATACGTTTTAGAGAAGATGGACAGTTATGATTTCGTGAACGACGCCGACTATGCAAAATCCTACGCCGCCTCGGCACTTAAAAAAAAGGGAAACCGCCTGATCCGCTTAGAACTCAAAAACAAAGGGATTTCCGATCAAGAGATCGCGGAAGCGTTTGTGGAAGATAGCGCGCAAACCGAACTTGCCGCGGCTACTGCCATTGCGGAAAAGTATTTAAAAAACAAAACGCTCGATCGCGAAAATTTGCAAAAAGCATACCGATATTTAATGGGGAAAGGATACGATTTTGAAACGGCAAAATCGGCAGTTTCGTCGGTTTACGGGGGAGAATTAGAAGATGACTAAGCAAGTAAACGGATATAAAATTCTCCGCTTTCAAGAACTAAATTCCACGAATACGTATGCAAAAACGCTTATTCCTAGCGGTGAAAACGCGTTAATCGTTGCCGAAAAACAAACGGGCGGCAGGGGCACGAAAGGCAGATCGTTCTCTTCGAACGCGGGCGGAATTTACGCTACTAAGTTAACCGTAAAATCGAACGTAAAAGCCGAAAACGCCTTTTTAATTATGGCAAACGCCGCCGTTGCCGTATGTAAAACGTTAGAGCGGTTTTCGCTTTCCCCCGTGATTAAATGGGCGAACGACGTGTACGTGAACGATCGCAAAATTGCGGGCGTACTCATTGAAAATACTTTTAGCGGAAAGGAGATTTCTTCTTCGATTGTAGGCGTTGGATTGAACGTGAACAATTTGCTAGAAGAAGAACTCTCTTCGATTGCAATTTCTATGCGCCAAGCCTTGAATAAAAAAGTGCCTTTTCAAGCGGTAGAAAAGGTGTTTTTCGAAGAATTAACTTCTGTTCATACCATGGAAGAGTATTTGAGTAGAGTGGGGTATTTAAACCGTGAAATCACGTTGATTTTCGGTGAAGAACGCGTACCTGCCCGTGCGATTTCCGTAACGGAGCAAGGCGCGTTAGTGGTGGAAATAGCAGGAAAGATAAGGCAACTTACCGCAGCGGAAGTCTCGCTGGTCGTATAAGGAGAAAATATGCGTTTATTAACAAGTGAGCAAATGAGAAAAGCGGACGAATATACCATAAAAGAACTTGGCGTTCCTTCGCAAACGCTTATGGAAAGAGCAGGTGCGGCGCTTGCCGAAAAAGCCTTGGAAATGCTTGGCGAAAAAAGCCGCGTTGCCTGCGTTTGCGGCGGTGGAAATAACGGGGGAGACGGCTTTGTTTGCGCGCGGTTTTTGCTTGAAAAGGGTATGGACGTTCGCGTGGTTTGTACTGCGGAAAAGTTTAGTAAGGATTGCGCTATTCAACAAGAAAAATACCTTGCCGCAGGTGGCAAAATAGAAACGGAACTTTCCGGCGCGGTAGATCTTATCGTAGATTGTTTGCTCGGCACGGGTTTTCAAGGCGAGCCGCGTGCCGTCACGGCATTGCAAATTAAAAAAATAAACGCTCAAAAAGAGCGTGGCGTAAAGGTGCTTTCCGCGGATTTGCCGTCTGGTCTGAACGGCACGAACGGCTTGGGCACGATATGCGTTGAAGCAACGGAAACCCTTTGTATAGGGGAAGTGAAAACGGGTGCGGTTTTACAAAACGGATTAGATTGTTGCGGGAAACTTTCGCGCGTGGATATCGGCATTGCCCGTGGGGACTTCGCAGCCGAAACGGTAGAAAAAGAATACGTGTATGGTTGTTTGCCTAAGCGCAAACGCAACACCCATAAAGGTACGTTTGGGAAAGCGGTAATTATCGGCGGCTCGAAAGCCTATCTCGGCGCGCCGTACCTTTCGGCTTCCGCCGCGTTAAAAAGCGGCGCGGGCTACGTTTCCCTTTGCGTTCCGGAAGGTATTTTCCCTTTCTACGCATTAAAATCCCCCGAATTGTTATTAAAGACTATCCGCGGGGAGGAGAGTATTCGCTTTAACGAAAAGGATTTTAAAGAGTTGCTTTCTGCTAACGCTATTGCGTTTGGTATGGGGGCGGGCGTATCTCAAGACGTAGCGGAAACGGCTGCCTACTTGGTTGAAAATTATACGGGGCGGCTCGTTTTAGACGCCGACGCGTTAAACTCTATCGCGCAGTATTTAGACGTGGATAGTCTATTTGCAAAAAAGCGTTGCGATATCGTAATAACGCCACACGTGAAAGAATTTTCCCGTCTTACGAAAAAGAGCGTACAAGAACTTGTGAAAGCGGGCGTTGCCGCGCCAAAGGGTTTTGCGGAAAAATGGGGCATTACAATTTTGCTCAAAGGTGCGAGCACTATCGTTGCAAGCGCAGGTTCGCTTCTTGTGAATACACGCGGCACGGCAGGGCAAGCAAAAGGTGGCAGCGGAGACGTGCTTTCGGGCGTTATCGCTAGCCTTTGCGCGCAAGGGCTCTCGGCGTTTGACGGCGCGGCTTGCGGTGCGTGGCTCACGGGCGTTGCGGCGGAACTTGCCGAAAAGAATTCTAACGAGTATTCACTCACGCCTTCTTGCGTGATTGAAAGTTTGCCGTTTGCGTTTTCTGCGCGAGTTTAACCGGCTTCTTTGCCGAAGAAACGCAACAATAGAGCAACGAGCATCATAGTGCCGCCGAACACTAAATAGTAATAAGGAAAGGGTGTGAGCAGGGATGCGCCAAGCACGAGCGCGCCGCAAGTAAAGAACGTTTTGGCGTTGGATTTAAGCACGAAAATTTTGTATTTTTCCATTTTCGGGCGTGGTTTTTGGGCGTACGAAAGGTCGGGGAGCGTTTCCGTTTCTTTCAAGAGCGCGAACACTTCTTGCCGTTCCACAATGGAAAGATTTAATCGTTTTGCCAAGGCTTTGGCACTTTCCGTTAAGCCGTTCACAAGGATTTTTTTGCGCTTTGCGGTTCGCAAACGGTAAATGGAGAGCAAACGTTCACTACTAATGTATTCAAACTCAAAGGCGGGAAAGGTGATACAATCACCTTGTTCCACGGCGTAAGTTTTTCCGTAGCGTTTTATAGTGGCGGTTTCGTCCTTTTTAAGATAGGCGGCAAAAAAGAGTTCCGCCGCCTTTTTTGCGGAAGGAGCGCTAAGTGGAAAAGGGTTTCTTCTAGTTCCGTCTCTTCTCGTTTTTTGAGTACGAACTTACCGTTTTTCCGCTTGGAAAAGGCAAGGAATAGCGCCGATACGGAAGCGGCAAGTAGCACGCCCGCGATAATGGAAACGGCGAGCGAATAGCGGTAGTAGCGGAGTAAGCATAAAACTGGTAGCGATACGGCGATAAACACGAACGCGGTATCGGAAAAGATAGCGGTTTTTCTCATAGTGAAATTATTGACCAAAAAGTGCCTAGATAAACTTGAAAAAAATAATTTTTTGCGGTATAATAAAAAAGGAGGGCTAAGGTATGAAAATCGGCGTATTCGGCGGATCGTTCGATCCCGTTCATCTAGAACATATCGAAGTGGCGAAAGCCGCGATATCTTCTCTTTCGCTCGATAAACTGATTGTTATGCCTGCGCACGTGCCCCCGCATAAGCAAGATAAAATCCTTTCGCAGGAAACAGATAGATTAGAGATGTGCAAAATTGCCTTTTCGGGGATCGAAAAGGTGGAAGTAAGCGATTACGAGATAAAAAAAGGCGGCAATAGTTATACCTATTTAACCTGCCAAGCGTTGAAAGAAATATATAGTAAAGACGAGTTGTTTTTCGTGGTGGGAACGGATATGCTCCGCGATTTCCCTACCTGGAAACACCCCGAAAAAATCCTTGAATGCGCCACGCTTGCCGTGTGTGCAAGGAACGAAAACGAAGGTTGGGCAGAGAAAGAAAAACGGGATTTTAACGATCGCTTTCATTGCGATTTTGCGCTCGTGCATTACAATGGAAAGCCCGTTTCTTCCACAATAATCCGCGTTTTTGGTGCGGCAGGGCTTGATTTAACCGATTTCGTGGGCAAAAAAGTAAACGAGTATATAAAA
>JAFTHR010000245.1 GCA_017457345.1 Clostridia bacterium
CGGGCGTACGAACGTCGATATAGAATACGTGTACTTCGGTATCGGGATATTTTTCACGGATAAGCATTGCGTGCTTTGCCGTATACATACAGCAGATCTTCGAGCAATAGGGTTTACCACAACCGCTCGTATCACGCGAGCCTACGCATTGAATAAAGGTGATTACCTTCGGATGCTCACCGTCGGAAGGACGAAGCAAGACGCCGTTCGTAGGACCAGCCGCGTTCATCAAACGTTCAAGTTCAAGAGAGGTGATAACGTCCTTATTGTCGCTATAACCGTATTCGTTGAAAGCGTCAAGTTCAATAGGTTTAAAGCCCGTTGCAACAACGATTGCGCCGTAGTCTCTTTCCACGAATTGATCTTGTTGCGTGTAGTCGATAGCGCCTGCGCCGCAGAACTTTTGGCAAATCCCGCACTTGCCCGTTTTCATCTTAATACATTGTTCGGGATCGATCACCGCAACGTTGGGGATCGCTTGCGCAAACGGAATATAGATAGCGGGACGGGTGTTCAAATTCATATTGAACGCGTTCAAACCCTTCTTCGACGGACATTTTTCCATACATACTTTACAGCCCGTACATTTCGTTTCGTCCACGTATCTCGCTTTACGACGGATTTTCACGGAGAAGTTGCCGACGAACCCTTTTACGTCCTCGACTTCCGAATACGTCATAATGTTGATTTTTTCGTGTTGAGCACAGTCCACCATCTTCGGCGTTAAAATACAAGCCGAACAGTCGAGCGTGGGGAACGTTTTATCGATTTGCGCCATACGACCGCCGATCGTTGCGTTCTTTTCCACGATATCCACTTCAAAGCCTGCGTCGGCGATATCGAGCGCGGCTTGAATACCTGCAATACCGCCACCGATAACGAGCGCACGTTTTACAACGGGGCTTTCGCCTGCCATTAAGGGCGCGTTCAATTTTACCTTTGCAATTGCCGTGCGAACGAGCACCATTGCTTTTTGCGTGGCTTCTTCCATCTCCTTGTGAATCCAAGAACAATGTTCACGGATGTTCGCAATTTCCACCATGTAGGGGTTTAAGCCCGCTGCTTCCGCCGTTTTACGGAAGGTTGCTTCGTGCATTCTGGGCGAGCAAGAGCCAACGACGATTGCCGTTAAGTTATGCTCTTTGATTGCATTTCGGATAAGTGCTTGACCGTTTTCAGAGCACATATACTGATAGTTTGCAGAATATACGACGCCCGGTTCGGATTTCATTGCTTCCGCAACTTTTACCACGTCTACCGTTGCCGAGATATTGCTACCACACCAACAAATAAATACACCTATTCTTTGCATAGTCTATTCTCTCTTTCTTTTGATTTTTTCTTTTGAACTTAAAGTTATCTGTTATACTTTCTGTATGCGCTAACAAGCAATTGTTGAGGAATTAATTCGTCCACGATCGGCGGAATATCCTCTGCTTTTATGCCGTTATTGCCTTGCATACGGATCACCGTTTCGCGCACCGCTTCCACAACGTTTGCAGGAGCAACGCCACGAGGACAACGCTCCACGCAAGCCATACAGGATAAACAGTTCCAAATAGCGTTGCACTCTAAAAGGACTTCTATTTTGCCTTTCCCAAGCAAAGATACGAACTGATGCGGTTTAATGTCCATATCCTTATAGGCAGGGCAACGCCCCGAACATTTACCGCACTTCATACATTTGCGAACGTCCGTTCCGCTGAGTTTTAACATATTGTCAATGCGTTCTTCTTTGGTCATGCTTTCACCCCCAGCGCTTCAGCGAGCAATTCGGTAAAGTATTTCACCGGTAAAATGCCACCGCCGTTTACTTGCAAGTTGTATAAGCAAAGCGGGCAGGCGGTAATCACTTCTTCCGCGCCTTTTTCTTTTGCGGAAGAAAGCACCTTTTGGCTCTTTTGCTTGGGCAACTCGCTATTTTTAAGCGCAACGTACGCACCGCAACACTCGTTTCTAAACGGGTATACGACGGGCGTGCCGCCAAGCGCTTTAATAAAGTCTTCAATAATAGTAGGATTTTCGGGATTATCGAACGCCATCACACCGCTCGGGCGGAGCAACAAACAGCCGTAATACGCGCCTACTTTTCTATTCAACGGTTTTACCACCGCTTTTTTGATATTATCGAACCCAACCACGTTTTTCAGCATTTCCAAGTAATGGAGCACTTCCGTTTCGCCTTTGTACGGCTCGTTGAGTTGAAGATAATTATTCGCACGAACGGCAACGTCGCCACCCGCTTTCATATCTTCGTTTGCACGTTTAATAACGTTATGACAAGCCGAGCAAAGGGTGAGAAGTTTCCCGCCGTGATGCTTGGCGTAGTCCAGCGCGCGAACGGCGGATAATTTGGTGGCGATTTCGTCCGTACCCATTTTATACACCGCACCGCAGCATTGCCAATTTTCCACTTCTTCCATCTCTACGCCGAGCGCCGCCGCACAAAGACGAGCAGTTTCGTCTAATTCTTTGGCTTTCGTTCTCAGCGTACAGCCGGGATAATAACTGATTTTCATTGTATCACTACCTTTTCGTTTTTTCTCTGATTTGTAAAATTATTTTTGGGGATATGCCATTTCTTCAGGACGGAACACTTCGTCGAACTTCTCCGCCGTTAAGAAGCCGAGCGCAACGCACGCTTCTTTCAAAGAAATGTTTTCTTTATATGCCTTCTTCGCCGTTTTTGCAGCGTTTTCGTACCCGATATAAGGGTTGAGCGCGGTGACGAGCATCAAGGAGTTATAAAGGTTATGCTTCATCTTTTCCTTGTTTGCTTTAATCCCCGTCACGCAGTTCTTTTCAAACGAATTGATGCCGTCTGCAAGCAAACGTACCGATTGCAAGAAGTTATAGATGATAACGGGCATAAACACGTTGAGTTCAAAGTTGCCTTGAGAAGCGCCCATACCTACCGCCACGTCGTTCGCCATTACTTGCACCGCAACCATGGTCATAGATTCGCATTGCGTGGGATTTACTTTCCCGGGCATAATCGAAGAACCGGGTTCGTTTTCGGGAATAAAGATTTCGCCAAGCCCGTCTCTAGGACCGCTCGCAAGCCAACGCACGTCGTTTGCGATCTTCATCAAGTTGCAGGCAAGCGCTTTGAGTGCGCCGTGCGCGAACACGAGTTCGTCCTTAGAAGTAAGGGCGTGATATTTGTTTTCCGCCGTTACGAACGTTTTACCCGTAAGCACGCTCACTTGATTTGCCACTTCTTCCGCAAAGCCTTTCGGTGCGTTCAAACCCGTACCTACTGCCGTACCGCCAAGCGCAAGTTCTTTAAGTCCGCCAAGCGCAAGAGTAAGTTGGGCTTTCGTTTTTTCAATCATATTTCTCCAACCGCTGATCTCTTGCGAGAAGGCGATAGGCACGGCGTCTTGCAAGTGCGTTCTACCGCTCTTTACAATCCCTTCGTTCTCCGCTTCTAAGCGTTTGAACGTTTTTACAAGGTTGTCCATTGCGGGGAAGAGTTTATCTTCGATGGCAATTACCGCCGCAATGTGCATTGCCGTGGGGAAAGTATCGTTCGAACTTTGGCTCTTATTGATATCGTCGTTCGGGTGCAAGATTTTTGCCCCTGCGATTTCGTTGCCGCGGTTTGCGATAACTTCGTTTGCGTTCATATTCGATTGCGTACCGCTACCCGTTTGCCATACCACTAAAGGGAAATGGGAGTTGAGCGAACCGGAAATTACCTCGTCGCACGCGGCTGCAATCGCTTTCGTTTTTTCTTCGGAAATTTTGCCGAGTTTGCAGTTAGCAAGCGCCGCCGCCTTCTTTAAAATCCCAAACGCGTGGGTGATTTCGCGGGGCATAATTTCATCACCGATAGGGAAGTTTTGTTTACTTCTTTGCGTTTGTGCCGCCCAGTATCTGTCGGCAGGGACTTGCATTTCACCCATCGTGTCCTTTTCAATACGATATTCCATTTTTCTTTCTCCGTTCGTTAGATTTGAATTTGTGCGATAACGTCTTTCAACACTTGTGCGCTGTTTTGGAACTTCGCCACTTCTTCATCCGAAAGTTTCGGCGTGAGCGTGGTTTTAATCCCTTCCGGCCCAAGCAAGCAAAGGGTGGAAAGCGCTACGTCCGAAACGCCGTATTCACCGTGCATCATGGTAGAAATCGGGGTGACGGTATCCGCACCGGAATAAATAATTTTTACAAGGTGGCAAACGCAAGTTGCAATCCCGTAGAAGGTTGCGCCTTTCCCTGCGATAATTTTGCCGCCGGATTTCTTCACGTATTCTTCTACTTCCGCATGGTCGTATTCGCTGATTGTAAGACCGTTTTTATCGGTTGCGCACTTTTCATAGTCTTCTAAATGAATACCGGAAATGTCTGCGTTCGACCAAGCCACGAACGAACTATCGCCGTGTTCGCCTAAAACGTAGGCGTGAACTTGTTTTTGATTTACCGAATAAATCTCGGAAAGACGAGTTCTCAAACGAATGGTATCAAGGCTCGTACCCGTACCGATAACGCGATTTTCGGGAATACCCGTAATTTTGCAGAAGACGTACGTTAATACGTCTACGGGGTTCGCCACGATTAAGAAGAGCGCATCCGGAACGTATTTCACGATCTCGGGAGCAATGCTCTTTAAAATGTTCACGTTCGTTTGCGTGAGATCAATACGGCTTTGACCGGGCTTTCTACCCACACCGCTCGTAATGATAACGATATCCGAACCCTTCGCGTCTTCATACGAACCTTCGTAGATTTTCGTAGAGTTCAAATACGGGGTGGCTTGTACGATATCCATTGCCTCCGCTTTCGCCTTTTCGCGATTGATATCAATGAGAACGATCTCCGAAACCGGGCCGTTCGCCACTAATAAATAAGCAATCGTCGCACCTACCGATCCTGCACCGATAATAGTCACTTTGTTGGTCATAATTCTATCTCTCCGTGATTTATTTTTTTTCTTGTTTTTAATTGCGTTGCTTTTTTATAAAAAGCACACCGCATTCGAAAATAATTATAACATATTTCTCCGTCAAAGACAAGAATATAACGCCTAAAAACATCAATTTTTTTTGCCATTTTTATCAGTTTTTTCCTGAGAAAAACCTTTCAGCGCAAAAAAGGACCGTCCCTTCTTAAAAAAGGACGGTTTCCCTCTACCATTTCATTGTTTAACGGCTCTTTAACGCA
>JAFTHR010000246.1 GCA_017457345.1 Clostridia bacterium
ACATCGGTTTATCAAGATATACGTTCTCGATTGCCGCTGCAAAAATATCTGCAACGCTCAAAACGGCGAACTTATCTCTCATTTTTTCTTGGGGAAGTTGCACGGTATCGAGCATTACAAGTTTGGTGATAACCGATTTTTCAAGTCTTTCTACGGCAGGTCCGCTCAATACGGAGTGCGTGCAACCTGCGTAAATTTCGTTTGCACCAGCATCTTTCAACGCTTGTGCGCCTTGGCAAATCGTACCTGCGGTATCGATCATATCGTCTAACATCAAGCAGTTTTTACCGTTTACGTCGCCAATGATGTTCATAACTTCCATAACGTTTGCTTTCGGGCGGCGTTTATCGATAATTGCAATGGGCACACCGAACTTTTCGGCTACCTTTCTTGCGCGTTTTACGCTACCAAGGTCGGGAGCGACAACCACGTCGATTTTATTATTCTTTGCAAAGTAAGAGCAAAGGGTAGGGCCACCGAGAAGGTTATCCACGGGAATATCAAAGAAGCCTTGGATTTGTTCTGCGTGTAAATCCATGGTAAGCACACGGTCCGCACCCGCAGCCGTGATTAAGTTTGCCACAAGTTTTGCCGTGATGGGATCACGCGAACGAGCCTTTCTATCTTGGCGAGCGTACCCAAAGTAAGGAACTACCGCCGTAATACGGCCTGCCGAAGCACGTTTTGCCGCGTCGATCATAATCAACAATTCCATTAAATTATCGTTTACGGGAGCAGACGTAGATTGAATGATGAATAAATCTCTACCGCGCACCGTTTCTTCGATATGGATGCTGATTTCACCGTCGGAGAAAGTAGAAACTTCGATGCCACCTAACTCGGTATTGAGTTTTTTTGCGATCGCTTCTGCCAAAGGACGGTTGGAATTGCCAGAGAATAACTTAATTTCGTTTCCGTGAGTAATCATTATGTACCCTTCCTTTTATTTTTCCCGCGCCCGGCACTCCGCTTTTCCGCTATGAGAGCCGATTGCGTTTTTTTCTTTCGTTTGCGCAAACGCGCCGACATTTATTATAATACCCGTTTTCTTTCTTTTAGTCAACCAAATCAATCGGCTTTTCCAAAAAAATTATTTTTCTTCCATTTCTTCTTGGGAATGCTTTGCCTTCTCTTCTTTCGCTTTTCTTCTCATCTCCACGAAAAATCCCGTAAGGAGCGCCGAACACTCTTCTTCTAACACGCCGCCTACTACTTCCGTTTTGTGATTGAGCAAATTTGCATCCGCAAGTTCTTGCGTGAGCGATCTCCCTTTTTGCTCGTACGCGCCAAAATACACCTTGTCCACTCGTGCGTTAAGCGCTGCGCCCATACACATAGGGCACGGTTCTAGCGTCACGTACAACTCCGCACCTTCCGGCAAACGCCAAGAAGCGAACTTTTTACAAGCCCTATCGATCGCCATCATTTCCGCATGCGCCGAAGCAAGTTGCAGTTTCGCGCGGCGATTATAGCCGCTCGCCACCACTTTATCCTCCACCACGACCACCGCGCCGATCGGCACTTCGCCTTGCTTTAAGCCGCGCTTTGCCGCCGTGATCGCACGGCGCATAAACTTTTCTTCTCTCGTCAATTTTTTCATTATTTCTTTACGCTTAACTCCCACGCCGCCGAAAGATCGGCTATCGCGCGAACGTTTCTCCTTTCTATCTCCCAAAAATGTTCTTCCCGAATAGGATGCAAGAGTAAATCGCTCCCTACTTCTACCGTAAAAGACGGCACTTTTAGCCGTTCAATACACCAGTCCTTATAGCCGCCAACACTCCCCACGGTGCGCACGATCGGATACCCCGTAGACTTAGAAAGCACCGCACCAAGTACCGATTCACCGGGTAATTCCCTTTTAAAACGGGAATAGATTTCTTCCCCTTTCGTGTGATAACTCACCGTGTAATTCGGCTTTGCCCAAAGCGTGAAATCACGCAAGGCGCGGGTTTCCGGCTCGGAAAACGGATAAGCGCCAACGTAATTTTCGCTTGCAGGGTGAAAAACGTTTTTTGCGCCCTTGCCCCAGTCCGCATCAAAATTGACGTTTAAATCCACGCCGCGAGCGTTCGCTTTCCATAGCGGCTTTTCCCCGCTTTCGCTTATCAACGCGCCGTCTGGGTTCGTAAGCGGCAAAAACCAAACGCTACCCGTAATTTGCCCGTATCGATACTGAGAAACGGCTAGCCTTGAAGTGATGAACTCTCTACCGTGAATTCCGCATTGCACAATCCCTACGGGCGTTCCTTCGCCTAATTTTACAGCGAAAATCTCTCTGCCTAAACAGGACTTGCCGATTACCTTTTTTTCGCCCGCCACCGAACGATAAAATTCTTTTACTCTTTCAAAACAATTCACTCTTTATCGTATGCACGCCGATTAAAAAAGGGTTATTGCTCGCTATTTATGGTACGCAGAACCGCTAGAGATCATAAACGCACGGTGGATTTGTTCCACCAACACCACGCGCATAAGTTGATGCGGAAAGGTCATATCCGAAAAGGAAAGTTTCCAGTCCGCCGCCGCTTTTACTCGTTCGGAAAGCCCGCAAGAAGATCCGATAATGAAACTGATTTCTTCCCCTTTATCACAAACCGACTTCAAGCGTTTGGCAAGCCCTTCGCTCGAAGTTTTCTCCCCTTCGATCGCAAGGGCTATTTTATAGCCTTTTGCCGCGCGCAAAATCTCTTCCGCTTCCGCTTCCGGATTTGCCCCTTCGGCAAGTTCTTTAATTTCCACTTGCGCAAAACGGGATATTCGTTTCACGTATTCTGCCACGGCTTCTCGGTAGAAACTTTTTTTAATCTTTCCAACCACTACTAGATAAATCTTTTGCATACTCGCTCCTTAAAAGCCGCTTACCAACGTGCTAATCCAATTAATTGCACAAAGCACAATCCCCACCGACGCGGTGATGAAAAAGCCTTTTTTATCGGCGTTTACAGGCTCGGGTAAAGAGTGCATTTCTTCTACCTTTTCTTTTTTGCAATCGAAGATTGCAAGGTACAAAACAACCGCAATAAGACACACGCCGGAGCAAATGGCAACGGGGAGAGCCGCCGCGCCAAAGTCCGCTATACCGAAATGCATAAATAAAACGATTTGGGCGTTATTGAGAAGATGCGCTATCATAGTGGGGATCGCAGAGCCTGCTTTATAGGCAAGCAAAGCGTACGCCGCACCGCAACAAAATTGATAGAGTGTTTGCGCAGGATTTTGGTGGAAAAGCGCAAACAACGCACCCGAAATCAACACGCAACCCACCGCTCCAAACGAACGCATACCGCCGAGCATTACGCCACGGAAAACGCCTTCTTCAAACACGGCGGGCAACAAGGCTACCGTAATCAGCACTCCAACGATTCCAAATCCTGCCGTGGAAGGGAGCGAAGTGGGTGTGTTTACGTACCCGAATTCGCCTAAAAAGCGCAAGACTAAGCCGTTTAATTCCCCGAGCGATAACAGCCCGAATTGTAAAACCACGGCGAGCAAGAAATAGCGTGCTTTCGGCAACCCAAACGCCGCGCGAACGGGGGTTTTTGCATAGAATAAAAAGAAGAAAAACGCAAGGGCAAATGCAATTTGCGGGAGCAAAAAGTTGGCGTATAAAAACCATTGCTTGGTTTCATAGCCCTCTCCCATCAAACCGAGCGCCGAAGCAGCGATTAAAAAGACGGTTGCAATAAACGAAGGCAAAACCGAAACAGCCGAAAAAATTAAACCGGATTTTTTCTCGGGACTTAAATTAACGACTAAGTTGTTATTTTTCTCCATTTCTTTTTCCTCTTTCTTCTTTTCTCTTTCATTATAGCAAATCAAGGTTCTTTTTTCAACAAAAAAAGCGCGGGAAATAAAAATTATTCCCACGCTTTATCCCGTTAATTTTTTTTGAAACTCTTTTAAAATGCGGCTTTCAATCCGTGAAACCTGCACTTGGCTAACCCCTATTTGTTCGGCAACCTCACTCTGCGTCATATCCCGAAAATACCGCAACACGATTATTTTTCTATCCCGCTCGCAAAGCCCCTCCATTGCTTCTTTTAGCAATAACTTATCTAAAAGTTCTTCCTGCTCGTCTTTCGCAGGCAGCGTGTCCACGAGTTCACGCTCTTTACCGTCCTTGTACTCCCCACCGCCAAATAACGAGAGCGGCATACGGGAAGAGCCCATTACGAACACCGTTTCACTCTCTTCTAGTCCAAACGCCACCGCTATCTCTTTCACGCTTGGCGGCGTGCCGTTTTCGTTCGTCTTTTGCTCTACGAACGCGTTGATTTCCTTTGCCGTTTGTTTCACCGCGCGGGAGACTTTAAGCGAGCCGTCGTCGCGCATGAACCGCTTGATCTCACCTGCTATCATAGGAACGGCGTAAGTGGAAAACTTCACGCCGAAGCGCTCGTCGAATCCTGTGATCGCTTTTAAAAAACCCATACAAGCAAGTTGAAACAAATCGTCGTATTCCACCCCTTTGCCAAGATACCGTTTGACGATACATTTTACGAGTGAAACGTTTTGTTCGAGCAATTCTTCCTTTGCGCTACCATCTCCTAATTTTGCCCTACGCAGGTATTCGATTGTGGTACGTTCATCGAGCATTTTAACTCACGCTCCAATCTTTTTACACATCTCCACCACCGTACCTTCGCCACGCCCGCTTTTTAGCGAAAATTCGCTCATAAACGTTTGCATAATGGTAAATCCCATTCCACTTCGTTCTTCGCCTTCTAAGGTCGTAAAAAAGGGCAAAACGGCTTTTTCCACGTCTTCTATGCCGCGACCGTGATCGGTGATCGTGATATGTAATTCGCGCGAAGTTTCGTTTGCGCGGCATTCAATAACGATTTCGCCCTGCCCGTCTTTTTCATAGGCGTGCACAATGCAATTCGTCACCGCTTCGCTCACCGCCGTTTTCACGTCGGAAAGTTCTTCGAGCGTGGGATTTAAATATAAGGCGAACGCTGCAACGGCGTTACGAGCGAAACACTCGTTTTCGCCAATCGCCAAAAGGGATAATTTCATATAGTTTTCCATTTCTTCTCTCCTTTGCCTTATATGCGCGGTATCAGGGAATACACGCCGCTAACCGCTAAAATTTTATCCGCAATCGGGTTGGGATTTCTTATGTACATAGGAACGCCGATTCTACGGAACTTTTTATACCGACCGATTAAAAAACCGATTCCCGTGGAATCCATAAACGTGACGTTTTCAAAATCGAACACCGCACGCTCGCAACGGGCGTGTTTATCGGCTAAGTCGTCGGCAATGCGCCGCGCGGATTGCGCCGAATGCTCGTCCATTTCTCCACGTAAAAAAACGAATAGGCTTTCGCCGTCTGTTTTTGCAACAATTTCCATAACTCATCTCCGAAATGCAAGTACTGGTATTTTACAAAACGCAAGGAAGAAAATAATGAAAAATCCCGTCGAAAAAATTATTTTTAAGGCGAAAAAATTTTTTTTGCAATTTTGATAAAAAACGCTTGACTTTTTTAGGAAAATGTTTTATTCTATGTAGGCACTTGTGTGGAGCGGTATGCTTTTGCAGTCGTTCGTGGGCCTTTAGCGCAGTGGTCAGAGCAGTCGGCTCATAACCGATCGGTCCGCGGTTCGAATCCGTGAAGGCCCACCATTCCCCCACTCCATAGTGCAAAAAAGTGGCCCAATAGCTCAGTTGGTTAGAGCGCCAGCCTGTCACGCTGGAGGTCGACGGTTCGAGCCCGTTTTGGGTCGCCATTTTTTTGCCTTTTTTCAAAGGCAATCCTTGCCTTGGTAGCTCAGTCGGTAGAGCAGCAGACTGAAAATCTGCCTGTCGGTGGTTCAATTCCGCCCCAAGGCACCAAACGAAACGCTATCCCCTACTTAGGGGATGCGAATTCGTTTCAACACACCTTACAACTTTATATG
>JAFTHR010000247.1 GCA_017457345.1 Clostridia bacterium
AAGCGTTCGTGAGAGTGGAAGACGAGAATAAGTTTATCTATTATATGGTAGCAAAACCCACCACCGCGTACACCCCCGAAAGCATCACGGCAACGGCAAGCGCCGATAGAAACTATTTCATTAACACCGAAAAAGTAAAGGCGAACGCAACGCTCAATACCGCCGTAATGGGAACGCTTTCCACGGCAACGCCAACGGAAGAAGAGTACGCTGCGGCTTGTAAGGACTATTTTATGGGCGAAGCCCAAACCGCCGTTTATGAAAAATACCATAGCGACGTGAAAACTAAAACGTCCTTCCTTTGGATTAAAAACATTTGGGCAACGGACGCATCCTTTAAGTCCCCCGTGTTAGAATATGCTGACTTTAAAACGGCAATCGCACAAAGAAGTGGTTGCGGTTCGTGTGGTTCGTGTGGATCTTGCGGAACGGCTGAAAACGAAGAATTGACGGGAAACCCGTACGACGAAGCAACGTATAATATCGTAACGGGAAAACTCTCGGCAGAAAAAGACGCTCCGAACGGGTACTATATTTTAATCGTACTTTCGATCGGCACAATCTTATTGCAACAATTTTTGAGTATGCGTTCGAATAAAGCGCAAAATCAGTATTCGAGTGTAGACGGTCAAGGCGCAATGAGCCAAAAGACTATGATGATTATGATGACCGTTATGTTTGCCGTATTCTCGTTTATGTATAGTGCGGCGTTCTCGGTATACTTGGTTGTTGGGAACTTGCTTTCTATGGTATCTACGCTCGTGATCAATAAAGCGGTAGACGTATCGTTAAGAAAGAAAGAAGAAGCGGCGTTGCAAGCAAAGTATAATCAACGTTTCCCCGGCAGAAAACCTTTAGACGGAGATAAAAAGAAGAAGCAATAAAGTTAAGCCCGAAAGGGCGGTAGGAGTGATATATGGAATACAAGGAATACAAAGGGAAAACGGTAGAAGAAGCCGTTGAACTTGCGTTGCAAGAACTTGGAGCAACCAAAGAAGAAGTGGAAATCCACGTTCTTGAAGAAGGCAAGAAAAAATTGTTTGGATCGGTACCTGCTCGCGTAGAAGTTGCAAAAAAGGACGTGGAAACGGTAGAAGAAGAACCGATCTCCGCAGAAAAAATGTTAGAAACCCTTTCTTCCGTGGAAAAGAAGGACGTGTATACGGACGGGGAAAGAGCGGTGCTCTTCTTAGAAGGATTGCTCCGTGAACTCAAAGTAGATGCGTGCACCAAACTTATAAAGGAAGATAAAAAAATCGAGATTGAAATCACCGCGAACAAAACCACGTTCGTTATCGGCAAACGCGGCGAAGTGTTAGATGCGCTCCAAACGCTTGCAGGTGCGGTAGCGAATACGGGTAGAGAAGATTATAAGCGCGTGGTTGTAGATTGTGAAAACTACCGTGAAAAGAGAGAAGCAACCCTTCAAAAACTTGCGGAAAACTTGGCACAAAAGGCAGTACGCATTCAAAAGAAGATAAAACTTGAACCAATGAACCCGTATGAAAGACGGATTATTCACGCGGCTCTTTCCGATTACGAAGGCATTACCACGCAAAGCGAAGGAAAAGAACCCCACCGCTATATCGTGGTGATTCCAGACGGCGTAGATCCCGAAAGCGAGCCCGTGGAAACGAGAACGGACAGAGAACGTTCCCGCCAAGGCGGCCGCGGGGATAGAAACGGTAGAAATAACCGTTCAAACAATAAACCCAACCGCGATTTTAACAAATATAACCGCGAAAAGAGCAAGAGCAGTTCTTCTTCTGGTGGCACGAGTTTAAAGAACCTGGACTTTTTCGGTACGTTCCTTGGAAATAGCAAGAACGGCGATAACGAATAAAACGGAGAAAGAAGGGCAATAAGCCCTTCTTTTTAAAAAGAACGATGGAAGAACGAAAAGAACGAAAGAAACCGTGGTATTTCCGTTGGTTTATTGCAACGGTACGCTTATTTTATAAAAAAAGGACGTGGCAAAAAGAAGAGAATCTACCAAACGAGCCGTGTATTATCGTGGCAAATCACGCACAGATGGACGGCCCGCTTACTTCTCAATTATTTTATCCGCGCGAAAAACGGATTTGGTGTACGGGCGAAATGATGAACCCGAAAGAGATTCCCGCGTATGCGTATAAGGATTTTTGGTCGTTGAAACCGAAATGGATTAGATGGTTTTATAAGATCCTTTCTTACCTTATAGCACCTTCGGCGTACTTATTCCGCGAAGCCGATTTATTGCCTGTATATAAGGATGCGCGCATCATTACCACCTTAAAACAAACGATAGCGTATTTAGACGAAGGGAAAGACATCATCATTTTCCCCGAATGCCCCACCGTTTATAACGAGATTATTAACGAACTCCAGCGCAACTTTATCGACGTGGCGCGCCTGTACTATAAAAAGCACAAAAAGGCGTTGGCGTTCGTGCCTTGTTATTTTGCACCTGATTTAAAAACGTCGGTTTTCGGGCAACCGATTTACTTTAATCCCGAAACGCCGATCGAAGAAGAAAAAACCCGCCTTTGCGAAACGTTTAAAAAGGAAATTACCGCACTTGCAAAAGAATTGCCCGTGCATACCGTAAAGCCCTATAATAACGTGAAGAAGAAATACTATCCAAAATCAAAATAAAAGTCACTTAAAATAGTGACTTTTTTTAATGCAAAATATCGTTTAATGCCTTGACAATTATTGATAATTATGATAAAATAAACTCAACTTTTAAAAGGAGGAGTTTTAAAATGAAAAAACTCATTAAATTATTATCGGTAGCAGTACTTTCTCTTGTGACGTGCATCATGCTCTTTGCTTGCGCACCTGCTGATGCAGACAAAGCGAAGGAAAAAATGGAAGAAGCAGGGTACACCGTAACGGTTGTTGACGGCGACGCAGCGGCTGCAATGGCAGACGGCGCAGTTGCTTACGTAAACGCAACGAAGTTGGATATCAGCCTTGGTAGCGGTTTCGATGCAGACGGCGAAATGGTAAGTGCTGTGTTGTTCGAAAATTCAAAATCCGCAAAAGCATACTGGGATGAACACAAGGACGACATTGAAGACGAAGAAGAAGACGGTTGGGAATCCAAACTTAGCGGTAAGTGGATTGTGACCGGTACGGAAGAAGCTGTTAAAGCGTTCATGAAATAATTAAAAAAACAATAAAAAACGGGTTTTCGAACCCGTTTTTTTATTTGTGTTTATAAGAGCGATTGCACGCCGCGGTTGCGAAGTTTTTCAAAGGAAAAATAAAGCGGCGTTCCTAGCGCGTATACGCACAGGCTCTCGCTAAGCCCGATAGAAAGCACGGCGGAAAAATAGGCGTAGAGCGCGCCGCTTTCTCCCGTTTGACCGCATAAGAACACGATAATTAAGGGGATACAGAAGGCGTTTAAAAGGACGGGGAATAATCCGCCTAAAAAGATCTTTAAGCCTGTTTTTCGCACGGTTTTGCCGATAAAATAGGTCAGCAAGGCGGCAAGTGCGGAAACGAGCGAGCCTAAAAGCACGTCGTAAAGGAAAAAAGGGGAAAGAAGGTTGGCAAGCGCACAGCCTAAAAATAAGGCGGGGATAGCCTCTGCGTAAAAAAGGGGTAGTAAACAAAGAGCCTCACTCGGACGGATTTGGATAATCCCGAACGAAAGAGGCGCAAATACGTAACTACACGCGGCGTACAGCGCCGCGATAACCCCCGCGCGGCAAAGCCGCTTTGTGGAGAGTTTCATTTGATTGTACCTCGGTTTTTTTAATTCGAACGGCGAAAGCCGATCAAAGGGCGGAAGTGTTTTCCGAAAACCTTCCGTTTTTTTCTATCATTATTATAACACGCGTGCACGTGCGTGTCAATGAAAAAGTCTTCGTTTAGCAGGATTTTTTATCGGTTTCGCTTGCCGACCAAAGGCAGTCGGCGATCGCTTCCGAAAGGATTTCTGCCATGGTATACACAAGATTTAACCGAGTGGTGTTAAAAATCCCATACGAGTGCAGTGATTTTTCACTCACCACCCCCAAAAGAGAAGCGTTCCCGATAGAGCCGAGTTTTTTGTTTGCACCCGCACCGGGTTTAAGCGGTTCGTCGAGCACTTTTATAAGCCCCACGTCTCCGCTTTGTCCAACGGCGGCGTCGATAGCTAGTACGGTGGAATCGTGGTGCGTCTCCTTTAAAAAACGGCGCACGTACGCAATTTCTTTGGCGGTGACGGGGGAAGAAAGGGTGCCGTAAATATAGGCGTGAAGTCCCTGCGTTTTATATTTGAGCATAGAGCCAACGATAGGGCCGAGGGCATCTCCTATGGCAAGATCG
>JAFTHR010000248.1 GCA_017457345.1 Clostridia bacterium
GTTTCGCAACCCGTACTCCGTTAAAACGCGGAGTTGCAAGCAGGTTTAGGCAAACGCGGCTTTCCCGCAGGGAGTTTACTTGGCGTAAACGAGCAAGGGAAAACGCAAGTTTAACGAAGAGATGCGCCGCAAATACGCGTTTCGCAACCCGTACTCCGTTAAAACGCGGAGTTGCAAGCAGGTTTAGGCAAACGCGGCTTTCCCGCAGGGAGTTTACTTGGCGTAAACGAGCAAAGGAAAACGCAAATTTAACGAAGAGATGCGCCGCAAATACGCGTTTCGCAACAATAAAACAACAAATAATATAAAATTAGGAGATATATTGATGATGGACGTTCAACAAACCACTATCAACGCGGTTAGAATTTTATCCGCAGAAGCAATCGAAAAGGCGAAATCGGGGCATCCCGGTCTTCCAATGGGTTGCGCACCGATTGCATACACCCTTTTCCAACATTTCTTGAAGTTTAACCCCAAGAATCCGAAATGGGACGATCGCGATCGCTTTATCCTTTCCGCCGGCCACGGTTCTATGATGTACTACTCTCTACTTTACCTTTACGGCTATGGATTGACGAAGGACGATTTGATGAATTTCCGTCAACTCGGCGCAAAAACCGCAGGTCACCCCGAATACGGCCACACCGTTGGTGTGGAAACGACGACGGGGCCTTTGGGTCAAGGGATTGCAAACGCCGTTGGTATGGCAATGGCAGAAGCAAACCTTGCCGCAAAATTTAACAAGCCCGGTTTCCCCGTAGTCGACCACTACACGTACGCCATCTGCGGCGACGGTTGCTTAGAAGAAGGGATTTCGTACGAAGCTTGTTCGTTTGCAGGCACGCACAAACTCGGCAAATTGATTTTGCTTTACGACGATAACGAAATTACGATCGAAGGGAATACGGACGTGACGTTTAAAGAAAACGTAGGCGCACGTTTTGCCGCACAAAACTGGCAAGTATTGCACGTTGATCTTGTGGCTAGTCCCGACGACGTGGAAGCCCTTTCGGATGCTATTGAAAAGGCAAAAGAACGCACCGATAAACCTTCGGTGATTATTTGCCACACGAAGATCGGCTACGGCTCGCCTCTTGAAGGAAGCGAAAAATCGCACGGCGCGCCCCTTGGCAAGGAAAACCTTGAAAAATCGAAGAAGAAATTGAACTGGCCTTGCGAAGAGGCGTTCGATTGTCCTCAAGAAGTATTCGACCACTGTGCAACCGCTGCAAAAGCAGGCGCAGACAAAGAACTTACTTGGAAAAAGATGTTCGCCGAATACGAATACACCTATCCTGAACTTGCACAAGCCTATAAGGACGCGATGGAAGGCAAAAAGCCGAACTTCGACGAGATGGAAGACTTGTACGACTTTGAAAAACCCATGGCTACCCGCCAAACTTCCGCAAAAGTTTTAAACAAACTTGCTGCGGTTATGCCCCAACTTATCGGCGGTAGTGCCGACCTTGGCCCTTCCAACCTTTCGGAAATGAAGGACACGGACGAAATTAAATACGGCACGTTCTCCCCCGATTCTTTCGAAGGCAGAAACTTGCACTACGGTATTCGTGAACACGCTATGGCGGCTATGGCGAACGGTATGCAATTACACGGCGGTTTGCAAGCGTACTGCGCAACCTTCTTCGTGTTCTCCGACTATTGCAAACCCGCAATGCGTTTGTCGGCGTTGATGCAAGTGCCCGTCACCTATATTATGACGCACGACTCGATCGGCGTTGGGGAAGACGGTCCTACCCACCAACCCGTTGAACAACTCATTATGCTCCGTTCCATCCCCGGCTTAAAGGTGTTCCGCCCTGCCGACGGCAAAGAAACGGCTGCCGCTTGGGTTTCGGCTATGAGTGGCAAAGAACCTACCGTACTCGTACTCACCCGCCAAAACTTGCCTCAATACGAAAACAGCGGCAAGAACGCACTTAAAGGCGGCTACGTGCTTGAAGATTGCGAAGGCACGCCGGACGTACTCTTGATCGGTACGGGTTCGGAAGTAGAACTTTGCGTGAAGGCAAAAGCACAACTTGAAGAACAAGGCGTGAAAGCCCGCGTAGTTTCTATGCCTTGTATGGAAGAGTTCGATAAGCAAGAAGAACAATATAAAGAAAGCGTTCTTCCCAAAGACGTGAAAGCAAGAGTGTGCGTTGAAGCCGCTTCTCCTTATAGTTGGTATAAATACGCAGGCGATTGCGGCGAAACGGTTTGCATGGAAACGTTCGGTGCATCCGCGCCCGCAGGCGTGCTCTTTAAACACTTCGGTTTCACTCCCGAAAACATTGTGGAAAAAGCGCTCGCTTCCATTGAAAAAACGAAATAATTAGCCAAAAACAACGGGGCAGGTACAAAAATCGTACCTGCCCCGTTTATTTTTATTCTTTTTTAGGCGTTCAACCCCAGCGCGGCAAGAGCCGCCAAAAGTTCTTGATCCCCTTCTATGGAATAAGCAACCGTTTTCGTGCCGTCTGCAACCAAAACGCCGCGCCCGTGAATACAGTTTTTTGAAACGGGCCAATGCACCGTGGCGCTCGTTAGCGTGACGGCATCCTTTTCACCCACTAGCGTTAAATAGTACGTGGATTGCATAATCCCTTTCCCGAACGTTTTTCCGCCGTTGCCGCTATCGGTTAAGCACACGTCCGCATACGCGCACGCACCATAATCTATCATAGCACCGATCAAGCACTCGGAAGCGGACGCCGTATTTTGATCGGCAAGCACGCAAATACGGCTATCGGTAGCAAAATACTCACCGTAATCGTTGCGGTGTGCCGTAAACCGTTCTTCTCTCCCGTCTCGGTATTTTGCAATCGCCACCGTGGGGTTCATCCCCTTTCCGCTCTTGCAAAAATAGGAAGCAATCCCACACAAAATATCCATATACCCACCGCCGTTGGAACGGAGATCGAGCACCAAATTTTTCTTCCCTTCCACGCGGAACTGCTCCATTGCCACGCCGAATTGCTCCGCCGCACCGCCGTTAAAGGACGTGAGTTCAATATACGCCGTATCTTGCGCGATCGGCAAATAGTATTCATTCGAAAGGGGCGTGAGTTCTTCCGCCGTTTCCCCTGCAAACGAATACGCCGTGGTTGCCGCGCGATAGTACACGTAGTTTTCCACGTATTCCCCACGTGCAACTTTCACCGTGCGTTTCGGCGCGCTTTCGCCGTCTTTCACTTCCAACACCACTTCTTTCCCTACGGCGGCGTTTTCGCAAAACTGGGAGAACTTTTCGTAGGTAGTGAACGGTTCAATGCTTTGCTCCGTTTCCCCGTACCCCGTTAAATAGGAGCGAGATCGAATTCCTGCACGCTCGGCGGGAGAGTTGCCCGAAACACGGGCAATATACAGCCCTTTATCGGGCGTGACTGCCGTGGTGTAAAACGTGAGCCCAAACCCAACGTAGCCGCCTTGCGATTCCTTCATTTCCTTTGCAAGTTCTTCGGCAGGCAAGTAATGGGAATAATCGTCTAACAATCCGTCGTTTACGGCGCGGTATAACACGCTATAAAACTCGTCGTCGGAGATCTCTTGATAATAGTATTTTTGAATGGTGTTTTTGAGTTTTGCAATCGTTAACAAATCGTCGTCTAACGTGCTTTTATGCACGAGCATCCCTGCAAAAAAGGAAGAGGCGGCAATGAGAACTCCACCCAAAACGGAGAGCACGATTTTACCCGTTTTTCTCTTTTTTGGAGCAGGCATGGTAGGATTTTCGGGGCGTGGAGCAGGAAGATCGCTCTTTTCTTGCTCTTTTTGCGCAGGAAAATCTACGGGCTCAAACACGTCGTTTAAGTCCGTTTCTTCTTTCGCGATATTTTCAACGGGTTGTTCTTCCGCCATAATTACTCCTTAAATCACTTCTCTTTTAATTGATTGATGAGCGTGAGCACGCGGAAAGATACGGCGTCTGTAAAATTGCGCACGTTCAAGCCCGTGGTCTCTTTAATTTTATCCAAACGATAAATCAAGGTATTGCGGTGTACGTATAAGTTTCGCGCCGTTTCGCTTACGTTTAAACTGCTGCGCAAGAACTCTTCTACCGTTGCCATCATTTCTTCGTCTTCAAACACCGCTTTCGCGCGCTCGTCGGATAAGAGCGCCGCGTATTCGCCCAAACGGCTTTGCGGAATCTCTTCTAACAATTTCACGAGCAAATACTGCCGGTACGTGTGCACCGAATCGGTGGATTCGAACATCTCTGCATAACGAAGCGCCGCCGTGGCTTGCTCGAACGATTGCCCGATCTCACGCACCGATTGCACCGTTTCCCCCACACCTATCACCGCGCTAAGCCCTAACTCTTCTTTTAGCGTTTGCGCTAAAAATTCGGCGTAGTCGCAAGAAGCGTCCTTATCTTCGTCTTTTTGAACGAATTTCACCATTGCAAAAGAATTTTCGTTAAGCCGAACGGCGGCGTCTAACGAGTTTCCCGTGTACTGCGTGGCAAGCGAAATGGCTTCGGTGAGCAATTTCTCCGTTTGAACGATTACCACAAAGCAAGGCGAGTTGCCGAGCGCGTACTTAGCAACGTACCGCGCGGCGGAAGATTGCGTGTATTCGCCGAACATTAAGTCTCTTAAAAACTCTTCCTTCGTGCGTTCGTTTTCGCTTGCAAGTGAACTTTCAAGATACGCCGGTAGTAAAAATGCACAATTTTTTTGCCGTTCATCCACACCGCTTAAAACGCCTACGTACCCCACGCCTTTGTAAGTAAAACGGAAAAAAGTGTTCTCACCGTCGTCCGTCACGCTTTCGAACGGCTTATCACAATAGGGAACGCCCTTTTTTCGCTCGCCTTCGGCGTAGCAATTCAGTTCTACGGACAATTTTTCGCCGACTTCGGCAAGAATTTTTTTAAGCCCCGTCATTCGTAATTTCCTTTCGCGGTTTTACGCCGCGGATTTTCTTTTCTATTATTATAGCGCAAATTGCACAAAAATTCAAGGGTTTTTAAAAAGTATCGATTATTTTTTCTTCCCTTTTTTTAAAAAAAATGTGCCGTTTTCGCACAAAAAAAGTTTTTTTTGTGTTGACATGGCGCGCATTAAATGATATAATATATTCTACGATATATATGTTCCCCCTTCTCGCTTTCCCTACCGCGTGGAAACGGAACGAAAAAATATAATTTTAGGAGTTTTTATAATGAGTAAAGTAAAAACTAACGACGGTGCAACCGTAAAAGCACCCAAGTACGTCGCTTATAGACTGTTTGCGCTCTTGCTTGCCGCTGCTCCGATTGCCGTTTTGTGCCTTTTACCCATCAACTTCCTTGTTGGCGTGGAAGACTTTAAACAAGCAACCTTTCTCTCCGTCGTTTTAGACTTAGTGAAAGTGCTCTTCACCGGTGGCGAAGCGGAATTCTTCCTTTCCGACGCGCGCCTGTTCGGCGTGTTGCCCGTTCTCTTTGAAACGGACACCATTTGCGGCGCGGTGACCAACGCTTGGATTTACGTGATCGCTATCGCGGTTGTTCTTACCACGGTATTTGCGCTCATCTCTTTGTTCAGCGGTAAAGCGGCTAGAAAACTTGCGCCCACCATTTCCCTTTTGAACTTCTGGGCATACGCAGGTTATGCGGCTTCTATTATCGTCACCTGCTTCTACTTGCAAACGGGCTTCCCTATCGACCTTTACGTGCTTGCCATTGCAGGCGTGAGCCTTGTTGCCTTGATTGTATTCGCCTTAATTAAAAACGGCGCTTCTGCTCTCGTGCAACTCTTGCTCTTCTTGCTTACCTGCGCCGTTTCGGCTGCGTTCGTATACGCATTCACCGTTTTGGCAAACGAAGGCACGAAAGACCTTATTTCGCTTGGTCTTCTCTACAAGATCGTTGTGGCTTCGCTCGTTGGGCTTTCCGTTTTGTTCGTGTTCATTTCCAGCATTCGCTTGCTCACGAAGAAAGGTTATGGCTTCGATATTTTCCGCTACGTGTTGATGGCGATTATCACGCTCGCACTCGGCGTAGTTTCCGCACTCCGCTACTTCGGCGTGGAAATCGGTTTCCTTGGGTTTACGTTCGCGTTCACCGTGGAAGAAGCGCTTTGGCTTATGATCGTATTCGCAAGCGCGTTCGTGGTTAGCGTTCTTCAAATCATCATTGCCGCAATCGCAAAAGCGAAAGGCAAGAAAGCCGTGAAAGCGGAAGAACCCGCACAAGTGGTAGCCGAAGAAGCGAAACCCGCTGCAAAACCCGTGCAAGCCGCACCCGTTGCTGCTCCTGCACCCGTTGCCGTAGCCGTTGAAGAAAAACAAGAAAAACCCCTTGTTCCCGTTTACTCCGCTCCCGAAGAAGAAGAGGAAGAATACGAGGAAGAATACGAAGAAGAAGAATACGAAGAAGGGGAATACGAGGAAGAATACGAAGAAGAGGAATACGAAGAAGAGGAATACGAGGAATACGAAGAAACGGAAAACAAAGCAAAAGATCCGTTTATCGCAACGCTCACCAAAGCGGAACGCGTTCAATTCTCCGAAGTATTCTTGCTTAAAACGAGCGGCGAACTCAGCAAGTTGCCCGCTTACGAAGTTGGCGGCGAAAACACCGAATTCTTTAGAAAAGTATTCGTTTATCTCGGCGTTTACAGAGATAAGATTCCTAGCCAAATTTTGGATAAGATGTACTCCTTCTACCAAAAGAACAACGAATAATCGATTAAAAAATTACACGCTCTCGGCAGTTCCGCCGAGAGCGAATTTTTTGCGCAAAAAAAATCGGCTTGTTCGCCGATTAAAATAATTCTATTAACACTCTTACGAGCCCTTCTTGTTGCGTGCGCTCCACGCATACGCTATCAATTAAAAATAAGCCCCTGCCGCTTTCCGCAAATACTTCCGCTCTGCGGCTTACCGTAGGCGGCGTACCGCCTGCACTTGAATATACTTTAAGTTCCAACTTTCCGTTTTCTATTTTGCTTTCCAGGCACGCCGTTCCCAAGGTATGTCGGAACACGTTTTCCACTAGTTCCGTTGCCACTAACTTACTATCGAAAATCTTTTCCGCCGAAGCCCCTTCTTCTTCTAAAAAAAGGCAAAGAGCGTCTATCGCCGCTTTGATCGATTCTCGTTCGGTCAATTCGTAAAACATATCCGCTCCTCCTCTTTTCTTTATACGCCGTCTTTTAATTTTTCGCGCAAACGCGCCAACAGTTTTTTCTCCGTTCTCGAAACGCACATTTGCGAAACGCCTAATTTCTTTGCCGTTTCCGTTTGCGAAAGTTCGCTCACGAACCGATAATAAATAAGTTCTTTCTCCGCAGGAGAAAAATCCTGCATTGCCGCTTTTAACGATTCTTTCGTTTCAAACGCCTCAAAGGCGTTTTCCTTTTCGTCTGCGAGCACGTCGTGCAAAGAGCGGCCGTCTTCCCCTTCCGCGCCCACGAGCGAATCAAGCGATACCGAACCGCTGATTTCAAGGGCGTGGAGCACGTCTTCTTCCGGGATAGACAAAGCCTCGGCAATCTCCTTTGCCGTGGGTTTTTCGCCCGTTTTTGCGGCGTATTCGTTTGAATACGCACGCACCTTCACGCTAATCTCGCCTAACTTACGCGGCAGTTTTACCATACGCGTTTTATCGCGGAAATAGTTTTTAATCTCTCCCGCAATCGTTGGCGTAATGAACGTGCTAAACTGCATCCCTAGCGCAGGATCGAACCGTTCAATTCCACGAAGAAGGGCAAGCGACGCCACTTGCTTCAAATCGTCGTACTCTACCCCCCTACCCACAAATTTTTTGGCAAGGATATCGGCTATGTAGAGATATTTTTCGGCGATTTGGTTGCGCAGGGCAACGTCACCCGATTGTTTGTACCTCTCAAAGAGGGTGTTGATCTCTTCCATCTTTTTTCCGCCGTTTTCGCTTACTCCGTTTTAAAGGCAATTTGTTTTACTTTGCCACACTCGTTTTCCACGTATTCCACTTCGTTTACAAGCGCCGATAAAAGAGCACGGGAAATTTCGTCTTCCACCGAATCCTCGGCTTTTTGCGCCGTTCCTACGCCACACACCTTGCAAGAAAGACCTTTTTCAATAGCGTATTCGATTTTCGCGCGCGCGTACCCGTTCCGCTTTAATATAAGCAGGCTCTCCGTAACGCAAACTTTGCAATCCTCCGAAATATCTACGTCTAACCCCGCAAGCGAGCAAACGCCGCCCGTGGTTAAGCGCACCGTGGTAAAGTATTCGTTTTCAAGGGGACACTCAATCGCAAACGTTTCCATATTACGCAATCTCCATTATCGTATCCAACGAACAAATCAAAAAGAGTTTCTTAATTTTGCTTTGTAAGTTTTTGAGCGCCACTTTATGCCCGTTCGTTTTTACCGATTTGAGTATCTTTACGAACGTACCGAGCGTTGTGCTATCAATAAAATCTAACTCCGCACAATCGAACTCCACGTTTGCGGGATTTTGCAAATACGCTTCCGTCACCGTACGGAAAAAACTTTCGGCGTTGTTGGAATCAATATCCCCGCACAACGCAACTTTCAATATACCGTTTTCATTTCCTAAGATTTTTACTTCTTCCATAAAAAACCTCCGTTATATGATATATACCACAAATCCAACGCCTTTTAAACGTTTACACGTAAAGCGGGAATAAATTGAGCAACAATCCAAGTACCACCGAAACGACAAACGAAACACCCAAAAGCGCAATGTTCCGTTTCCATTTTTTCACGTTCTTTGCTAAAACTACAAATCCAAGCCCTGCGTTTGCGCAAAGCCCGCAAGCAAGCGAGCCGAACGAAATACCTCCCATCAAGAACGTTTGCGTGATAACCACGCTCGAAGCGCAATTCGGGATCAACCCGATTGCCGCCGTAAGCAACGGTTGCAAGAAGACGTTTTTTTGCATAAACGCCACGAACGCCCCTTCCCCTACTTCTTCTATAATCCAACCGAGCACAAAGTTTACAAGGAAGATAAACACCGCCACTTGCGCCGCGTGCAATAAGGGAGAAATTAGATAGATTTTTAACGGACTAGCCCCGTCGTGCGGTCTCCCGCAAGAAGTGCAACTGCTTTGCGTTTCTTCTTCCGCCACGTTCTTTAAAAACATCTCTTTAACCGTTTTCGGCTCGCCGATTTTTTCGGGTTGGCGTTTCAGTTCCGTAGAACGGTTCAGCACTTTCATAACGCCGTCTGCCGCGTACCCTACGCCTACGCCCACAAGCACCTTTACGGCAATCAACGGCAAAAGCCATACCGCACCTTCACCGCCCGTGAGCAACACGATAAACGCTTCGTCGCTCGTAGAAAAGAAAATGGCAAAAAGCGTGCCAAGCGTAATGTACCGTTTTTCAAAGAGTTTAGCGGCAAACACCGAAAATCCGCATTGCGGAATTAAACCGGTTGCAGCGCCGATTAAAGGCCCTAATTTCCCGCCTAAACGGTTCGAAGACGAAAGATCCGTTTTGTTCTCCAACAATTCGATTACAACGTAAATAAGCACCAACCACGGGCAAAGAAGCAACGTGTCCTTTACCGCGTGTTCCAAAGCGTGTAGCATATCACTTCTCCTTTCCGTTATTTGCTTGCGGCGTTTGCAACGTCACGCTAAGCGGGATAGACGCCTTTGCGTTGAGCGATAAATCGGCAAACTCCCCGCGTTGATAGCGGATTACTCCTTCCGAAGCGATCATAGCCGCGTTATCCGTACAATACCGTTTTTGCGGCAACACTAAATGCAGCCCAAGCCTATCGCATTTCTCTTTTAAACGCTCTCGAAGGTAGGTGTTCGCCGCAACGCCACCCCCTACCGTGATCGTTTTTACACCCTTTTCCAAGGCCGCCGCAGTCGTCTTCTCCACCAACACGTCTATCGCCGCGCTTTGGAAAGACGCCGCTACGTCCGCCTTAGAATACTCTTCGCCTTTTTGCTCTTTCGTGTGGCAGTAATTGATGACCGCCGTTTTTAACCCGCTATACGAGAAATGATATCCCCCGCCGCCTTTGAGCATTTTCGGCATAGGTATAATCGGCTTCCCGTCCTTTGCCGCTCGTTCGATATTCGGCCCGCCAGGGTATTTGAGCCCCAACACACGGGCTACCTTATCGAAGGCTTCACCCGCTGCGTCGTCTAACGTAGAGCCGAGCAGTTCAAACTCCGTTTCGCTCGGTGAATACAAAATTGCCGTGTGCCCGCCGCTTGCGAGCAAGGTGACGAAGGGCGGCTTTAAAGAAGGCTCGTCTAAATACGCCGCGGCAAGATGTCCGCGGATATGGTTTACTGCAATAAGCGGTTTGCCGATCGCATAGGCAAACGCCTTAGCAAAGGATACCCCTACAAGGAGTGCGCCGAGCAAACCCGCGCCGTAAGTGACGGCAACCGCGTCGATATCCGCATAGGTAATTCCTGCTTTTTTGATTGCTTCTTGCACCACTTCGGCAATCGCATCCGTGTGCGCGCGCGAAGCGATTTCAGGCACGACTCCCCCGTACAGGGCTTGAACGGACGCCGAACTTGCAATCTCATCCGAAAGGATTTTTCTACCGCAAACGACCGCCGCTGCCGTTTCGTCGCAGGACGTTTCAATGCCGAGAATTATCGGTTCTTTTTTTCTTTCGTTTACAGTTTCCATCTCTTGCTTTCCTTTAAGCGAAACGGCGGCAAACGCCGCCGAAAGCCTTTAAGTCTTTTTCAAATAGTCGATAATAAAGCCGTGGATATCACCGTCCATTACCGCTTGAATATCCCCTTTTTCGTACCCTGTGCGGTGGTCTTTCGCCATGGTATAAGGGCAGAATACGTAGGAGCGGATTTGCGCGCCCCATTCAATTTTCTTCACGTCTCCTTTGAGTGCATCCGCTTCTGCTTGGCGTTGTTCAATCTTCTTTTCAAGCAATTTGGAGCGGAGCATTTGGAAACAAAGTTCTTTGTTTTGGAGTTGCGAACGCTCGTTTTGGCATTGCACCACAATCCCCGTGGGGAAGTGGGTGATCCGAACGGCGGAAGCAACTTTGTTTACGTTTTGACCGCCTGCACCGCCCGAGTGATAAATGTCGATACGGATATCGTCGTCGTTGATCTCCACTTCGTTATCGTCTTCTACTTCGGGCATAACTTCTAAGGAACTAAACGAAGTTTGGCGGCGTTTGTTCGCGTCGAACGGAGAAATCCGCACCAAACGGTGCACGCCCATTTCGGCTTTTAAAAACCCGTATGCGTTTTCCCCTTCCACGCGGAAGTCCACGCTTTTTAAGCCTGCGCCGTCGCCCGCTTCACGGTCGAGTTCATAAACCTTAAAGCCCATTTTTTCACAATAACGGCAATACATACGATAGAGCATTTGGCACCAGTCGCAAGCCTCCGTACCGCCTGCACCTGCGTGCAAAGCAAGCATGGCGTTATGCGAATCGTACGGGCCTTTTAAAATGGCGCGGATACGCATTTCTTCAATGTCCTTTTCGGCAACGGACATCATTTCGTCTAATTCCAAAATCAACTCTTCTTCGCCCGTTTCTTCGATAAGATCAATCACGTCTTCCGCATCCGAAAGGGCGGTTGCACTTTTATCGTGCGCGGCGATCTTGTTGCGGATTTGCGAAACTTCGCGCCCAATTTTCGTGGAACGCTCTAAATCCTGCCATACGGCGGGATCTTCTTGTTCCTTTTCAAGCGCTTTGAGCCGCACCGCTTGGTTCTCTAAATCAAGCGCGTACGCCGCTTCTTTTAAGCCCGCTCGCATACTTTGTATTTTTAATCTATAATCGTCTGCTTTGAACATAACTTTCCTTACAATTAGTCTTTCTTTTCTCCGTTTTGCTTTGCCATTGCATCCTTAAACGATTGCATGTTCGTCAAAGGCTCGGGCATCAATCTTCTAAACTGACGCACCGGTTGCGCAGGTTGTGCTTGCACGGGTTGCGCGGGTTGCGCCGGTTGCGCAGGGCGTACGGGACGAGGGGGAGGAGGTGCTTGCTTAATTTCGATTTTCACTTTAAGCAAAGTACTGATCGTGGTGCGTTGAATTCTCTCCACCATTTCGTCAAACATATCAAACCCTTCTTTCTTGTAGGAGATGATGGGGTCCACTTGCCCGTATGCGCGCAAACTAATCCCCTTGCGGAGTTGGTCCATTGCGTCGATATGGTCAATCCAGTTTCTATCCACGGTCATAAGGAGCACGCGGCGCTCGATATCCGCAAAATTGATGCCGAGTTTTTTATACTCTTCTATTCTGTTTTCGTATTCTTTCGCTACCTTCTTCACAATCTTGCGAATCGCCGCCTCGTAGTCCCACTTCATTAAGCGTTCACGGGTGACGTAGTTCGTGCCTTCCGGCAACACCTTTGCTTCCAAGGCTGCGTTGAGTTCTTCTTCGTTCCAAAGTTCGGGCATAGCATCCGTATTCACCGCACCGCGCACAATTTCTTCCACGTAGTCTGGAATATACTTGAGCACTTGTTCGTGTACGTCCTCGCCCTTCAAAACTTTCATACGCTCTGCATACATTACTTCGCGTTGCTTATTCATAACGTCGTCGTACTGCAACACGTTTTTACGAATACCGAAGTTTCTCCCTTCGATCGTTCTTTGCGCGTTTTCGATCCCGTGCGATAAAATTTTGGATTGCAAACAGGTGTCTTCGTCAATCTTAAACGCCGTGTAAAGCGCTTTCATACGCTCACCGCCGAAACGTTTTACCAAATCGTCTTCCAGCGATAAGAAGAATTGCGACATACCTACGTCCCCTTGACGACCTGCACGGCCGCGAAGTTGGTTATCGATACGGCGGGATTCGTGGCGCTCCGTACCGATAATACAAAGACCGCCTGCCGCAATTACCTTTTCCTTTTCTTCGTCCGTTTGTTTTTTGTAGTATTCGTACACCTTAACGTACCGTTCGCGGAGAGCCAAAATCTCGGCGCTTACGTCCGTTAAATACATACTCGTTGCAAGTTCGATATCTTCGTGCGCAGCGCCTTCTTCTCTTAAACGTTTTTTCGCCAAGTATTCAGGGTTGCCGCCGAGCAAAATATCCGTACCACGGCCTGCCATGTTCGTGGAAATCGTCACCGCGCCAAGCCGACCTGCTTGCGCCACGATCTCCGCTTCGCGTTCGTGGTTCTTTGCGTTCAAAATGTTATGCTTTACGCCGTTGCGCTTTAACAAACGGGAAATTTCTTCCGATTTGTCTACCGAAGACGTACCTACCAAAATCGGTTGTCCACTTTCGTGGCGTTCTACGATTTCGTTGACGATTGCACGCTTTTTCCCGTCTACGGTCGAATACACCATATCGGGCAAATCTACACGTTGCACGGGGCGGTTGGTAGGAATTTCCACAACGTCTAACGAATAAATGGTTCTAAACTCCGCTTCTTCCGTTTTTGCCGTACCCGTCATCCCCGAAAGTTTCTTGTACAAACGGAAATAGTTTTGGAAGGTGATGGTTGCGTACGTTTTATTTTCGCTGCGTACTTCTACCCCTTCTTTCGCTTCAATGGCTTGGTGCAACCCGTCGGAATATCTACGCCCGATCATAAGTCGCCCTGTAAATTCGTCAACGATAATTACTTCGCCGTCGTCCACGATATAATCTTCGTCTAACTTAAAGAGTTTGTGTGCTTTAAGCGCTTGTTGAATGTGGTGGTTTAAGTCTGCGTGTTCGATTTCCGCAATGTTATCGATACGGAAGAAACGCTCTGCTTTTTTTGCACCGCTTTCGGTGAGTTCCACCGTTTTATCCTTGCGGTTGATGATGTAGTCCCAGTCGCGGCTGGCGGCTTTCGCCTTCATCCCTTCGGGTGCTTCTTCTTTCGCCTTTTCACGGCGTTCGGCAAGTTCCGCTTCGTAGTTCGCTTGTTCTTCTAAGGACATTTTCGTATAATCTACTTCTTCGTCCTCTTCTTCCGTCTCTTCTACCTTCTTTTTCTTCTTGCCCTTTTGCTTTGCAAGTTCGGCTTCTTGCTCGTCTTTCAAATCGTCGTCGAAGCCGCCCGTGAACGTGCGAACAAGTTTATCCACTTGACCGTACAATTCAGAAGACTTTTCGCCTTGACCGGAAATGATAAGCGGCGTTCTTGCTTCGTCGATTAAAATGGAGTCCACTTCGTCCACGATAGCAAAGGTCAAATCGCGCTGCATCATGCTCGCCAAATTCGTTTTTAAGTTATCGCGCAAATAGTCGAACCCGAACTCGTTGTTCGTGCCGTATACGATATCGCATTTGTATGCTTCACGCTTTTCGTCGTCGTCCATACCGGGCACAACAACGCCAACCGTCAAACCCATAAACTTGTGCACCTTTCCCATCCAGTCGGCGTCACGTTTCGCAAGATAATCGTTAACGGTGACGATATGCACGCTACCACCAGAGAGCGCGTTTAAATAGGCGGGCAACGTGGATACGAGCGTTTTCCCTTCACCCGTTCTCATTTCGGCAATTCTGCCTTGATGCAAGCAAATACCGCCGATAATTTGCACGCGGAAATGCTTCATTTTCAGTACACGCCAAGAAGCCTCTCTAAGCGCTGCGAACGCGTCGTATAAAATATCGTCGAGCGTTTCGCCGTTTTGCAAACGCTCTTTTAACCGACCGGTTTGGCTTTTCAACTCGTCGTCGGACATAGCTTCGTAAACAGGTTCTAACGCCTCTACCTTATCCGCCATTTTATTGAGTTTTTTCAAACTCGTTCTTCCGTCGGTACCCATTAGGTATTTAATCAATCCCATTTCACTTTCTCCAGTTTTGGACTTTATTTTAGGCGGCTACGCTTTGCTTTCGCTCGCCCATAATCGTTCACTTTACATTTTACCTTATTTCCCCAAAAAATGAAAGCGTTTTGCGGCTTTTTTTATAAAAAAATCCCCCGCTAAACCGTCTTTTTCGCATTTTCCTTCTTTTTCGCGTTTTTTCGCAAAAAGAAAGGACGCGGTTTTATAAACCGCGCCCCTGCGTTTTTTCGTTAAAGTTGTTTACCGCCAACGTTCATAAACGAGGTGAATACGCCCGTTAAGAGCAGCACCGCAAATACGGCTACCACCGCACCGATTGCCACCGTGCCGGGATCTACCGCGCCCGTGGGATCAATCGTTTGCGTTTCTACGTGTCCGCATTTTGTGCAAGTTCTAGAAAGTTCACCGTTCGTATATTGCCCTGCTTCTTGCGTTTCTACCCATTCGCCAAATTCGTGGGCGTTTACGGGGATTGTTAATTCCGCAAGCGTTTTTTCTTGCTTTAAGTAGTTAAAATACTTATCGCATTGCGAGCAATGATAGTGGGAATACATACCCGTTTGCGTACAGGTTGCATCCACCTGCGGCACCAAACTACCGTATGCGTGCCCCATGGTTTCAAGGATCAATTCTTCCGGTTCTACCTCTTCCTTTTCCGCATTGAAATACGCAAGGCATACGCTGCATTGATAGTGCGCCGCCAAGCCGTTTGCAATACAGGTTTTCGGCAATTCCGGCACTAATTCGCCGTATGTGTGCCCTGCGAGTTCCGTCACCAAATCCTCTCTTGCCACTTCTTCCATGGAAGTAGAATAATACTTGTCGCAATGTTCGCAATAAACGTGTTCCATCATCCCGTCCGTGGTGCAAGTTTTCGCCGTTGCCGCCACTAGTTCCCCTTCCGGATGCAATTTGATGGTGTGCTCTGCTTGCCCGGGATAGGAGGTCGTTGTAATTTCGTAATCCGTTTTACAGAACGCGCCCGTGGGATTAAACGCGAGCACAATTTCTTGCCCTTCTTCGTATTCTAATTCCACGTTCCACGCGCTACCGGTCCAGACCGCCGCCTCTTCTCCGTTGGAATTCGATATCGTTATGGAAACGCTATCCAAACCTTCGTACGAATCCGTGATTTCCACGTCGTTTTGATCCAAAAGGGTTATTGCTTGATGAGGATTATACATATTCATAACGGAAACGGATTTTGTTTCCCCATCCGCTATGCTTACGGTAATTCCGTTCCCTGCTACCGTTTGTTCCCCACAAGACATTTCCGTGCAAACGAATTTGCTCGCCGTCCCGTTCACGGTAATCGGGTTTTCAAGCCCTACTTCGGTAATCTCGTACGTTCCTGCGGGAACTTTATACCAGAACTCCCAACCTTCCGCCGTTTGTAAGCCATAAGTTTGAGAGAATACACTTCCGCCTCCTTCAAAATCAAAAAGCGAAAGGGTAGTCACCGCGTTCGTATCCACGTTTTTAAGTTCGAACGAAACTTCCGCTTCGCTCGTATCTTGCACCGCTTCCCCGCCTAAATCAAACTTCTTTTGAACGGCAAACCAAGAGCCGCCAACAAGCGATTCAACCGCGTCGATTGCTTCTTCGTACTTGGTCACTTCTCCCACGCCGAATCCGGTATCCGTTAACTCCACGCTCAAATAGTCTACCATTTCGGAGAATTCCGCGTCGCTTAAACCGAACTTGATGCGGTCGATATTATGTATCTGTTGCGTGACTGCCGCCGCGTTATCAAGCGTGATGTCGCTTGCCGCGGGCAAAGCGTTGATTTGTTCCGCCACGTCACACGCCAAACAATAGCCTTCCGTATGCGAAGGGTGCAAAACGGGCTCTGCCGCCGAAGCCGTGACCGCCGCCGTACCCAACGAGCCGAACGCCACGCAAAGGAGCGCCGCAAGCAAGGTTGTTCTCTTTTTCATAATTTTCCTCCTTTTTTCAAAGGTAATTTTAAAGATATTTTTTTAAACTTTCCGCTCTATCCGTCTTTTCCCAAGAAAATCCGTCTCTACCGAAATGACCGTACGCCGCCGTTTGCTTATAGATGGGAGCGCGCAAGCCAAGTTCCTTGATGAACGCGTAAGGGCGCAAGTCAAAGTTCTCTTTCACAATTTCCACTAGTTTCTCGTCGCTTACCTTTCCCGTTCCGTGCGAATCCACGAATACGGACACGGGATTTGCCACCCCGATCGCGTAAGCAACTTGAATTTCCACCTCGTCGGCAAGCCCCGCCGCCACAAGGTTCTTTGCAATGTAGCGAGAGTAGTACGCCGCGCTTCTATCCACTTTCGTGCAGTCCTTTCCAGAGAAAGCACCGCCGCCGTGCGCGCACCTGCCGCCGTAGGTATCCACGATAATTTTTCTACCCGTTAAACCGCTATCCCCTTCCGGACCGCCGATTTCAAATCTGCCAGTGGGATTTACGAAAATTTTCGTGTTTTCGTCCATCAACGAACTAGGAATCACGGCGCTGATTACTTCACGCTTGATATCGGCGCGGAGCGTTTCTTGCGAAACCACCCCGTCGTGCTGTGTGGACACCACTATCGCGTCAACGCGTTTTGCCACGTCGCCATCATATTCCACCGTCACCTGCGTTTTCCCGTCCGGGCGCAGATAGGTGAGCACGCCGTCCTTGCGGATTTGCGTTAATCTTTTTGCCATTTTATGGGCAAGGGAAAGGGTGAGCGGCATCATTTCTTCCGTTTCACGGCAAGCGTAGCCGAACATCATCCCTTGATCGCCTGCGCCGAGCGTATCGCACTCGTCGCCACCGCTCTTTTTCTCCACCGAAGCGTTTACGCCCATTGCAATATCGGCGGACTGTTCGTGAATCGCCGTTATAATTTTGCATTTATCAAAGGCAAACGAGCCGAAATCGTAGCCGATTTCTTTGATGATTTCACGTGCTTTTTGTTCGTAGTCTATTTTCGCGGAAGTAGTCACTTCGCCCATAATGAGTAGCGTATCGAACGCCGCGGCACACTCGATCGCAGCGCGCGCCATAGGATCGGCGGATAAAACGGCGTCTAACAACCCGTCTGAGATGTTGTCGCAAACTTTATCAGGATGACCTTCCGTCACGCTTTCACTCGTAAAAAACTTCTTCACTTTTCGTCCTCTTTTCTAGCAAAAAATAATTTTCGGTATTATTATACCGCATCTTTGGTAGATTGTCAACAAGTCTATGCCACTTTTTCGGTTGCAAAATCGTTTTTTGCGTGTTATAATAGAACGTATGGAACGCGTTTCACTTTCTAAAAATACAATCGATAGGCTTTCCGCCTGTAAGGTCTGCCCGAAAGAGTGCGGCGTAAATCGTTTGAACGCTACGGGCGCTTGCGGCGTTCAAGGGCTTAAAATCGCCAAGTACTACTTGCACCCGTTCGAAGAGCCGTGCGTTTCCTTTCGGCGCGGTAGCGGTACGATCTTTTTTACCGGTTGTAATTTGCGCTGCGTTTTTTGCCAAAATTACGACCTTTCTAGAAACCTGCGCGGAAAGGAGATTAGCGTTTTAGAACTCGTGGATATCTTTAAAGAGTTGGAAGATCGCGGCGCAGAGAATATCTCGCTCGTCACGCCCACGCACTACCTTCCTTACCTTTGCGAAGCGTTGAGTACGTACAAACCGTCCGTTCCCGTAGTTTACAACACGAGCGGCTATGAAAAAATCGATTCCTTGAAAGAAATCGATCCGTTTATCGATATTTACTTGCCGGACTTAAAGTTCTTCTCGCCCGCTCTCTCCGCTCGCTATACGGGCATTGCAAATTATTTCGACGTGGCAAGCGAAGCCGTGACCTTTATGGCACAAAAGCCGCTTTCTATGACGGACGAAGGAAAAATGCTCTCCGGGTGTATCGTGCGGCACTTGGTAGTGCCCATGGGCGTTTCCGATTCCAAAGCCATTCTCAAATGGTTTAAAAACCACTTGCCCGAACAAACGTATTTGAGCCTAATGAGCCAATACACACCGTTTGGGAAGATTGAAAATCTGCCCGAACTTTCCCGCGCCGTGACGGCGCGGGAATATGATACCGTTGTGCAAACGGCGTTCGATTTAGGATTGCGGCGGCTATTCGTGCAAGAACGCTCGTCTTCTTCCAAAGCCTTTATTCCCGACTGGGATTATTAATTTCGTTTGCCGCGCACTCGAAGCATTTCTAGCAACGTAATTCGGCTTATTTCCGTTGCGATTTTCGCCGCTCTATTCGGATCGGCGTACGGCAACTCCGATTGCAGGTTTTGTAATCGTTTCCAAGTTTTTTCGTCCATATCCGTAGTTTGCGGAACAAGGAGTAATTTATGCTCGTTTCTTTCGACAACGTATCTTTCGGTTATCAAGGAGAACGCCTTTTTGAAGACGTTCGTTTCACGATAAACGAAGGGGATAGAGTGGGGCTCGTTGGCGGCAACGGCGAAGGAAAAACCACACTCGTTAAACTACTGCTTGGGGAACTTGCCCCCGAGCAGGGTATCGTTATGCGCAAAAACGGTACACGGATAGGTTATTTGCCGCAAACGGGCGGCTACGAAGGGGCAGGTACCGTTTTTGAAGAGGCTTGCTCCGTTTTTGAAGAAGATAAAAAACTGCTTGCAGAATTAGAAGAAGTACAAAAAAAATTCGAACTTGAAAAGGAAGGCACGGAATCTTTCCGCGCCGTATCCGCAAAGTACGAAACGCTGAATAAAAAAATTGCCGCACGGGATAGTTATCACTACGAAGTGCGCGTGCGCGCCGTACTCAACGGTATGGGCTTTCAAAACGCCTATCATCAACTCGTTCACACTATGTCCGGCGGGGAGAAAACCCGTTTAAAACTTTGCAAACTCCTTTTAGAAGAGCCCGAACTTATAGTGTTAGACGAGCCCACCAACCACCTGGACACCAAAACCCTTTTTTGGCTAGAAGAGTATCTTTCTTCCTATAAAGGTAGCATTTTCGTGGTTTCGCACGATCGGTACTTTTTGGATAAAACGGTACGGGAAATCTATGATTTAGAGTACGGCTCGCTCCGCACCTACAAAGGCAATTACACAAAGTATAAAGCGCTAAAAGCCGAGTGGCAAGCGCACGAACGAAAAGAATACGAGAATCAACAAGAAGAAATTGCAAAACTGAAAGACTATATTGCCAAAAACTTGGTACGGGCAAGCACCACCAAATCGGCGCAGTCTCGCCGCACGAAACTTGAAAAAATGGATTTAGTGGAAAAACCGAAAGCCGCGCCGTCCGCGCCCGTCTACCGCTTTTCCTATTCCGAGCCTTCGTACGAAAAGGTGCTTACCGTAGAAAATTTATGCTTAAAAGCCGGCGAGAAGGAACTAGTGAAAAGTCTTTCGTTTGAACTCCGCCGCGGCGAGAAATGTGCTCTCGTTGGCGAAAACGGCACGGGAAAATCTACTCTTTTGAAAACGATACTTGCAGGCGAAAACCCTGCCGTGAAAGTTGGGCGGTTCGTGCGCTTTGCGTACTTCGATCAAGAAAACGCGCGGCTCGATAGCACGAACACCGTTTTGCGGGAACTTTGGGATAAACATCCGCTTTGGGATCAAACGAAAGCACGTGCACTCCTTGCTAGCGGCGGTCTTTCCGCCGAGGACGTGGAAAAGAGAGTTGCTCAACTCTCAGGCGGCGAGAAAGCCAAACTTGCGCTCGTGATCTTCTCCGCCGAAAACGGCAACACCCTGCTTTTAGACGAGCCCACCAACCACTTAGATTTACCTGCACGGGAAAGTTTAGAAACGGCACTCAAAGCGTTCGACGGAACGGTTTTATTCGTTTCGCACGATAGGTATTTCGTGCAAGCGCTCGCAGGGAAAATTTTGGAACTCGATAAGAACTCCTGCGTTTTCTTTAACGGTTCGTATAGCGACTATACCGCCTATAAAAAGGAACTTGCGGAAAAGGAAAACGCACCCGCCCCTGCCCCTATAAAAACGGGAAAAGAAACGCAAAAACCCTGCCCTGCCCCTGCCTATCGCAGTAAAGAAGAGCGGAAAAACGACGCAAAAAAGCGCGTTCGTATCGGGCAAATCGAACAGGAAATTTCGGTGCTAGAACAAGAAGAAAGCACGCTAAACGAACAACTTTCTTCGCCGAGCGTGAGTACCGATTTTGAAAAACTTACCGAAGTTTGCAACCGCCTTGCACAAATTAAAGAACGCTTGGATCTTTTATACGGTGAGTACGAAATGCTTTTAGACTAATAAAAAACCGCTCCTATGAAAGAGCGGTTTTTTTCTTTTCGTTTTTCGTTTTTTAAGCACCGGTATTTACAACGGGCTGCGCGTCGTGATTGCCGCAAAGCACCACGAGCAAGTTGGCAACTAAGTTGGCTTTCTTCTCGGCGTCTAACTCCACCGTGCCTTTTTGGGAAAGTCGGTCAAGCGCCATTTCTACCATTCCCACCGCACCGTCTACAATCATCTTTCTGGCATCTACAATCGCGGATGCTTGTTGGCGTTGCAACATAACCGCCGCAATTTCGGGAGCGTATGCAAGGTAGGTGATGCGCGCTTCAATAATTTCCAAGCCAGCTTCTTCCACACGGCTTTGGATCTCTTCGCGAATACGGCTTGCCACCACTTCGCTCGAACCTCTCAAACTGCCTTCGTCTGCAACGCCGTCACCCGTCGTATCTACACCCGACGCCACGTCGTACGGGTAAATGCGAACGATATTTCTAAGCGCGCTATCGCATTGCAAAGAAAGGTATTCCTTGTAGTTATCCACGTTGAACGCCGCTTTTGCGGTGTCTACCACTCTCCACATAACGGCGATCCCAATTTCAACGGGGTTGCCAAGGCAATCGTTGATCTTTTGGCGGCTGTTGTTGAGCGTCATAATTTTAAGCGAAATTTTTTTATTCACGCTTTCCAAAGAAACGTTGCCGTTTTCGGCTTTTACCAAAGGGTTATTCGCTTTCGATACGTCGCCACTTTGGTTAAGTTTGGTTTGCGCCGCGGGGTTTACCGCGCTACAAAACGGGTTGATGAAATAGAACCCTTCGCCTTTGAGCGTACCAACGTATTTACCGAATAACGTGAGTACGAGCGCTTCTTGCGGTTTCAAAACGCGCAAGCCGCAAAGCGGAATCCAAGCCAAAAGGAAAAAGGGCAAGCAAACGAACATACCCGCGTCGATTTCTTGCGAGCCGAAGTATATAAGCCCTACGAGCGCTAAAACGAGCACCGATACGCAAGAAACGAGCACTACCATACCGTGCTTTTTGTTTTCTAAAATAATTTCTTTCATAATTTTTTCTCCTTTTTAGTTACATAAAATTATATCACTATCCTTGACAAATGTCAAGGAAAAATAATACGCCCGCCGTTTTTTCGTTGACAAAGGGCACGCTGGTGTGCTAAACTGAATAAAATCACTTGAAAAAAGTAGTTGCGGAGGCTATTATGAGCAAAATTACCGTTCCCGAAGGATATAAACCCACCCTCGGTATGTACGATACGCAAACGGCTATTGGAACGCTCAAAAGAACGTTCGAAGAAAAACTTTGCCTTGCACTCAATTTAAAACGGGTATCCGCCCCTTTGTTCGTTGATCCCGACACGGGCTTAAACGACGATTTGAACGGTTTTGAACGCCCCGTTTCCTTCTCGGTAAAAGAGACGGACGGCAAGGCGGTAGTTGTGCACTCGCTTGCTAAATGGAAACGTATGGCGCTTTGGAATTACGGTTTCTCGGCAGGCGAAGGGCTCTACACCGATATGAACGCTATTCGGCGGGACGAGGAAATGGATAATCTCCATTCCATCTACACCGATCAATGGGACTGGGAAAAAATCATCACCCCCGAAAGCCGCAACGAACGGTATTTGAAAACGGTTGTCAACGCCATTGTGGGTGCCATTTGCGATACCCTTGAAGTGCTCAAATGCCGCTATCCGCAACTCACCACTACCTTAAAAAGAGAAGTGACGTTTATCACCAGCCAAGAACTCGAAGATTTGTATCCAAACGAAACGCCGAAGATGCGCGAAACGCTGTTCGTGAAAGAACACAAAACGGTATTCTTAATGCAAATCGGGGATAAACTTCGCTCCGGGAAACCGCACGACGGTAGAGCCCCCGACTACGACGACTGGTCGTTAAACGGCGATATTCTGTTCTGGAACGAACTGCTCGGCTGCGCGTTTGAAATCTCTTCTATGGGGATTCGCGTAAACGAACAATCCTTAGACTATCAATTAAACGCGGCGAACGCAAACGACCGCCGCGCCCTGCCTTTCCATAGCGCATTGCTCAGCGGCAAATTACCCCTTACAATGGGCGGCGGGATAGGGCAATCCCGTCTTTCTATGCTCCTTCTTGAAAAGGCGCATATAGGCGAAGTACAAGTATCGATTTGGGACGAAGAAACCAAACGCGTTTGCAAAGAAAACGGAATTGTACTTCTGTAATTTAGGAGAACGAAAATGAACGATAAACCGATTCCTTATAAAATCTATTTAGAAGAAGGGGAAATGCCGAAACAATGGTATAACCTCCGTGCGGATATGGTGAATAAACCCGCACCGCTTTTGAACGCCGAAACCAAAAAACCTATGACCAAGGAAGAACTTTCGGTGGTTTTCTGCGAAGAACTCGTAGACCAAGAATTGAGCGAAGATCAAGCGTACTTCGATATTCCGGAAGAGATTTTGTCCTTCTATAAAATGTACCGCCCCGCACCGCTCGTACGCGCGTATTGCTTAGAAGAAAAACTCCAAACCCCCGCTAAGATCTATTATAAGTTCGAAGGGAATAACACCAGCGGCTCGCATAAACTCAACTCCGCGATCGCCCAAGCCTACTATGCAAAAAAACAAGGCTTGAAAGGCGTGACGACCGAGACGGGTGCAGGTCAATGGGGTACGGCGCTTTCTATGGCGTGCGCGTACCTTGGGCTCGATTGCAAAGTATATATGGTAAAATGCTCCTATGAGCAAAAACCGTTCCGCAGAGAAGTGATGAGAACGTACGGCGGGAACGTCACCCCGTCCCCTTCCCCCACCACCAAAGTTGGGAGAGAGATTTTGGCAAAACACCCGAACACGAACGGTAGTTTGGGTTGCGCCATTTCCGAAGCCGTGGAAACGGCTTGCAGCACCGAAGGCTATCGCTACGTGCTTGGGAGCGTGTTAAACCAAGTTATGCTCCATCAATCCATTATCGGTTTGGAAACGAAAATCGCGCTCGATAAATACGGTGAAAAACCGGATATTATGATCGGATGCGCCGGCGGCGGCTCTAA
>JAFTHR010000249.1 GCA_017457345.1 Clostridia bacterium
CGGCTCAATATGGCGGTTGCGCCGATCGTGGAGTTTAGCCACGCCGAAAGTAGCGTTGCTTTAATGGCGGAAATGACGAAATTTTTGAAATTTGCTTTAACTTTCACAAGTTTATAACGAAAAGCGCTTGCACAAATCGTCAAAATCGGTTATAATATACCTTGTCCGCGTATATACGCGAGCGTTAGCACGCCGAAAACGGACGAAAAGCGGAATAAAAATCGGAGCGATTTTATGGATAAGAGAAAGACTATTAAAAAGACGGCGGCACTTTTACTTAGTGCTTCTTTTGCCGTTGCGGCAACGGGTTGCGACTTTTTGCCTACGAACACCGAACTTGATATGAAGCAAGTGGTGGCAACCGTTGATATCTCCGACCAAGTGGCTACGGCGGAAAACGGAAAATATGCGTCGGTTGCGGCGGATATGAAATCTGTCGTAAGCGAATGCGGCGTGGATACCGATATCCAAAAAAGCGAATTAGTTTCTTACTTTTTAAGCGTTGGCACTTCTTACGTGGAAGATTACGGTATGACTTATCGTCAAGCGTTCACCACGCTTATGAACAACCTTACGTCCCGTAAAGTGATGGTGCAATACGCAATGGTATATTTCCTTGCGCAAGAAGGGTATAGCGCGGCGGCATGCAAGGCGTTCGTGCAAAACGGCTTAAACGACGGAACGCTTACTGCAAAACAAAAGGAGTTGCTTTCCAAGCACCCTGAAATTTTAACTATGAAGTATTTCCTTACCGCAAACGGTACGGATAACGAACGCTTTAACAAGGCGGTGTACGCTTTAAAATCGGCGGTCAACGAATCGCTCGATTCTATGGAAAAAACGTATATCGTGGAAGAATCGAAAAAAACGGAAACCGCTCCGGAAAGAAAAACGCCTGAAAACGTAGACGTGAAAGTGGAAGACTATTACGCGGTAAACTATGAAGTATACACGGGGCGTAACGCGGCTTCGGCTTGCGGGGAGTACGAAGCGGTAGACGGTTCTACCCAAGCCACCCGCTTAAAGGCGTATAATCAATTTTTAAGCAATTTAGACGGCAACCATTTGTTGCTTGACGGCGAAAATACTTCTAACTTCTTGGAACTTGACTACTACTACGTGGAACTTTCCAGCCAGTTAGAACAAGCGCTTATCACCATGCTTTCGGATACGTTAACGGAAGCGGCGTACGCAAGCCTTACGCACTCGTACGTAGAAGGCAGATACGCCGAACAAAAGGTGGCGCAAGAACGTAAATATACCGACGCAAGCGGCATTACCGCGTTTGAAACGGCAATCGGTGAGGCTTCGGATACGTCTTTCGTGATGTATAGTCCGGCGGAAGGATTCGGGTTTGTATATAACATTTTAATCCCGTTCTCCACGTGGCAAACGCAACAATACGCGGCGGCAAAGAATCGCGGTCTTTCTCAAGACGAGCTTTATGCAACCCGTGCTTCTATTTTAAGCAACGTAAAAGCAAAGGATTTGCGCGGCGATTGGTTCACGCACGAAGGTGGCGATTACAACTACGCGTTTGAGGTGACGGCGGCAGACGAGGCGTATACGAACGCGGCTACGGCAACGAACGCAAAGAATTATTTATTCTTTGAAAACAACGTTAAAACGGATGGCAGCAAGTACGAAGACCTTGGTCAGTACGCAGGCAAATACGCGTACAACGGCACCGTTTCCGTGGACGAAGAAGGCAACTACGAGTGCAAGCCGAACGCTATGACGATCGACGAGTTTTTGGTGGAAATGAATAGTTATTTGAATTTCCGCGTGGGTGCAGGCAAGGCAAGCGGTGCGAAAAACACGGGCTACGTGACGGACGGCAACTACACCAAAACGGAC
>JAFTHR010000250.1 GCA_017457345.1 Clostridia bacterium
ACGGGCGAAGCGAAAGCGCTCCGTAGCCCCGGTCGCCGTGAAATCGGCCACGGTGCACTTGCAGAACGTGCACTCGTTGCGGTAATTCCTGATGCAAGCGAATTCCCGTATGCACTCCGCGTGGTATCGGATATTATGTCTTCGACCGGTTCTTCTTCCATGGCATCCGTTTGCGGTTCTACCATGGCTCTTATGGACGCAGGCGTGCCCATTAAAGCACCCGTAGCAGGTTGCGCAATGGGGCTTATCAAAGATCCTGAAACGGGCAAATACGTTATCATGACCGATATCCAAGGTCTTGAAGACTTCCTTGGGGATATGGATTTCAAGGTAGCAGGTACGGAAAAAGGTATCACGGCTATCCAAATGGATATCAAGATTAAGGGTATTTCGGAAGAAATCATGCTCGACGCTATCGCGCAAGCACAAGAGGCGCGCCGCCATATCCTTGGCAAAATGCTTGAATGCATCCCTGAAACGAAGAGCGAACTTTCCTTGTACGCACCCAAGATCATCTCCTTCAAGATCGATCCTGAAAAGATTGGCGACGTAGTTGGTAAGCAAGGGAAAGTTATCAACAAGATCATTGAACAAACGGGCACGAAGATTGATATCGAAGACGACGGTACGGTATGCGTTGCTTGCTTTGGCGACGTGGCAAACGCGAACCGTGCAAAAGCGATTATCGAATCGATTGCACACGATCCCGAAGTGGGCGATATGTTCGTAGGCGTGGTAGTTCGCGTAATTTCGAATATGGGCGCGTTCGTGGAATTCGCTCCCGGTAAGGATGGTAGAATTCACATTTCCAAACTCTCCGATAAACGCGTTGAACAAGTAGAAGACGTGGTAAATATCGGCGATAAGGTGAAAGTGGAAATCATCAAGATCGGCGAAAAGGGTATCGACCTTAAACTTCTTGAAAAAATTGCCGACTAATCGGTGAGAGAATATAAACCCGGCGAAATCTCGTCGGGTTTTTCTTTTTTCCGTGCGGGGGGTTGACAAATGCGCGCAGTAGCGGTATAATAAGAAAGATATTAAAAAACGGAGTACGCTTATGAAATACTCAATCGTCGTGGCGGTGTATAACGAAGAAAAATCGTTGCCGATTTTTTATTCGACCGTAAAACCTATGATGGACGAATTACAAGAAGAATACGAGTTGGTTTTCGTAAACGACGGCAGTACGGACGAGAGCGAAGGAATTTTAAACGACTTCGCTTCGAAGGATGCACGGGTGAAAGTGTGCCATTTTTCCCGTAATTTCGGTCAACAAGCCGCCCTTTTGTGCGGTATGCAACACGCTTCGGGGGAAGCGGTTATTGCAATGGACGCCGATTTACAAGACCCGCCCGAAGTTGCCTTAAAAATGATCGAAAAGTGGAAAGAGGGGTACGATATCGTGCACGGCAAACGCCGTAAGCGCCGCGGTGAAACGGTGTTTAAGCGCGCCACGGCTTCGATATTCTACCGCGTGACGCGTAAACTTACGCGTTTAGATATGCCGGCAGACGTTGGGGATTTTAAATTGTACGATAGAAAAGTGGTGGAAGCCATTTTGTCTATGAAAGAGCACGATCGGTTGCTTCGCGCGCAAGCGGGTTGGGTTGGATTTAAGCAAACGAGCATAGAGTTCGACCGCCCCGAACGGGTGGCGGGTACAACGCATTACACCTTGAAAAAGATGTTGCGCCTTGCGGGCGACGGTATTTTTCCGAACACCAACTATCCGCTCACTCTTTCTCTCAAACTCGGCGTGCTTGCGGCAATGCTTACCGCCGTTTGTGCGGTAGTGTTTATCGTGCTCTCTTGTTTTGGAGTGAATTACGGTGGCTTAACGGCTTGGTTATTCCCGTTTATCGGCGGATGCCTTTCGGTGTATTTAATTAATTCCTATTTTACGAACGTGTACGTGTATATGACCTATCGTGAAACGCAGGATCGACCGAAGTACGTTATCAAAGAAAAGAAAAATTTAGAGTAAAGAAAAAACGCCGATATTCGGCGTTTTTTTATTCGCTTTTTAAAGTGGCAAGATAGACCATTAAAACGGAGACGTCGGCGGGGTTTACCCCGGAAATTCTCCCTGCTTGGCCAAGGTTAAGCGGTTTTACGCGGTTGAGTTTTTCCCGCGCTTCTAAGCGAAGTCCACTAATGCTTTCATAGTCTAAATCGGCAGGCAGGGCTTTGTCTTCTAATTTTTTTGCCTTTTCAATGAGTTCGTTTCCTTGCTTTAAATACCCCTCGTATTTTACCGTAATTTCCGCCGTTTCGAGCACGTCCTTGGAATACTCGCTAAACACGGAAAACTCCGAAATAACGTCCTTTAACGGCACGGAACGCTTAATCATATCGGCATAGGAAACGCTCCCCGAAACGGTGGCGTAGCCGTATTTTTGCAGGAACGGCTCGGCTTGTTTTTGCGGCACGCGTTCTTGCATTTTCGCAAGCAATTCTTCGTATTTTTGTTTGCGATTTAAGTACTTTTGGTAGCGCTCTTCCGTCACCAAACCGCAAGCGTAGCCTTTTTCGGTTAAACGGAAATCGGCGTTGTCTTGCCGTAAACAAATGCGGTGTTCGGCACGGGAAGTCATCATACGGTACGGCTCGTCCGTCCCTTTCGTTACCAAATCGTCGATCAGTACCCCGATATACGCCTCGTCGCGGCGGAGAATGAGCGGGGGTAAACCGCGGAGTTTTAACGAAGCGTTCAAACCTGCGATTAAGCCTTGCGCAGCCGCTTCTTCGTAGCCCGAAGTCCCGTTGATTTGCCCTGCGGTGTAAATGCCTTCGATCTTTTTAAACTCCAACGTGGGGAGAACGTCTAACGTGTCGATACAGTCGTACTCAATGGCGTAGCCGTAGCGCACGATATCGGCGTTTTCGAGCCCTACTACGGAAGTATACATAGCGCGCTGCACGTCGTGTGGCATAGAAGTGGAAAGACCTTGCACGTACACTTCCAGCGTGTCTGCCCCTTCCGGTTCTAAAAAGATTTGGTGGCGCTCTTTATCCTTAAAACGGACTACTTTCGTTTCAATCGAAGGGCAATAGCGAGGCCCTGTGGAAAGAATTGCGCCGTTGTAAAGGGGAGAGCGATCTATGTTCTTTAAAATAATTTAAT
>JAFTHR010000251.1 GCA_017457345.1 Clostridia bacterium
ATCACGCCCTACTTAAAAGAAGGCGAAAACGCCGTGGCGATCCACGTTTGGTATTTCGGCGGTTGGTTTAGCCGCACGTTCGTATCGCCTGCGGGTTTGATCTTTGAAATTCAAGCGGACGGAAAAACCGTTTGCGCAAGTGGAGAGAACACGCTCGCCCGCAAGAGCCGCGCGTATGAAAGCGGCCGCAAACAAGCCATTTCCGGACAACTTGGTTGGACGTTCTTCTATAACGCCACGGGCGAAGATTGCTGGAAAACGACGGGCACAGGGATGAAAAACGCCGTCGTTCGCGAAAAGAATTGCACGTTCTATCCCCGCCCGATTTTCAAGCACGAGATAAAGGCGTTGCACGCTTTTAAAATCGTGGAGCAATCGGCGGATAAAAAGCACTATCTTGTGGATTTAGGGGAAGAAGTAGTGGGGTATCCTTACCTTGCTTTGGGCTCTTCTTCGGCGAACAACCGCTTGGTGGTGGCGTACGGTGAGTTGTTGGAAAACGGCAAAGTAAAACAAAAAATCGGCAATAGAAATTTTAGTTTCGAGTACGTGGCAAAGGCAGGCGAAAACGATTTTTCGCATTATATGCTCCGCCTTGCGTGCCGCTATCTTGAAATTTTTGCCGAAGAGCCGATCGAACTTACGGCGGCAAGTTTGTATCCGCAAACGTATCCCGTAAAAGTGAAAGAAGCGAAGTTTGAAAACGAACTAGATCAACGGATTTACGACGTGTGCGTGAATACCTTAAAACTTTGTATGATGGAGCATTACGTAGACTGTCCTTGGCGGGAACAATCGCTCTACGTATTCGATTCGCGCAACCAAATGCTTTGCGGGTACAACGCGTTCGAAGGCGGGAATACGGAGTACGCTCGCGCCAACTTAAAGTTGATGAGCAAAGACAGGCGCAAGGATAATTTGCTTGCCATTTGTTATCCCACGAGTACCGATTTAACGATCCCTTCGTTCTCCCTGCATTATTTTACGGCGATTTTAGAATACGCAGAACAAACGGGGGATTTGGAGTTCGTGAAAGAAGTGTACCCGAAATTGCTTTCGGTGATCGGTGCGTTCGTTGCGCAAAGAAAGGACGGGCTCGTTTGCCGTTTTGGCGGAGAGAACCATTGGAACTTCTACGATTGGTCCGATTATTTAGAAGGCGAACTTGGCAAGTCTCAAACAGCCATTCCCGATTTAATGGTGAACGTACTGTTCGTGATTGCACTAGAAAACTTCCAAAAAATCGCCGAAAAAATAGGCGAAACGTTCTTGTATAATGGAATTCTCGAAGAGACGAGAAATTGCGCAAGAAAGGCGTTTTACAGCGCCGAAAAAGGGGCGTTTACGGTGCTTGAAGGCACGGAACAATTCACGGTGCTTGGAAACGCGCTTGCGGTGCTTGCCGGCATGACGAATCAAGCGGAGAGCGAAGCGATTGCGGAAAAAATTCAAGCGGGAGAGTTTACCGACTGTTCTCTTTCTATGAAGATGTTTAAGTACGACGCGCTTTTAAAAACGGACGAAGAAAAATACGCGGAGCAAGTATTAAACGAAATCCGAGCAGACTACAAGATGATGTTAGATGCAGGATCAACCACCGTTTGGGAGACCTTGGAAGGAGCGAAAGCGTTCGGCAACTCAGGCAGTTTGTGCCACGGGTGGAGCGCCGTTCCCGTATATTATTTCCACAAGTTATTAAAAAAGTAAGCAAAAAAATTACCCCCCCTCACCGAGCGGTGAGGGGGTTTTCTTTTTTTGAAAAAGGCGTTGTAAACATTTTCCTTGAAATGAAGTGCAAAAAAGAAGAGAAAGGGCATACACTAATAAGAAGAGCATTTTGTAGGAGGAAGAATTATGAACCCGTTTAACGAGCGTCCGCTTTCTATTGTAAGCGGATTTCAAAACTGGAAACAACTGTACCCAAAACCGTACGAGAAGAACGAAACCGATCCGTACACCAAAACCCGCATCATTTTAATGAACGGCACGGAGTTTGAGGCGAACTGGTTTTTGCACAACTTTGCCCGCCACGTTGCGGATAACGATTTACGCAGGGAACTTGCGCTTACGCGCGCCGTGGAAAAGCAGCAACAATTAAAAATTTCGTTGCTCAAACCCTGCAACGAAACCCCGCTTGAACATACCATAGGCTACGAGCAACTTGCCGTGGATTTGACGGCGGAACTTGCCAAGCGTGAACCCGATTGCTACGTGAAGAACGCGCTTGACTTTGCGCTTTTAGAAGACTTTGACCATTTATACCGCTATGCAAATCAGTTGGAAATGGAGCAAGGCGTTCTTGCCGAAGCGTTGGTGGGAAGATACACGGAGATTATGCCGGGCAGACCGACCATTGCTCATCACCGCTACGCAAAGGACAATATCAAGCGAGGGATCAACGGTAAAAAGGCGGAAAAGCAAACGGTGCTTGCAACGCTCATCATCACGGCGGCGGAGCAGCAAACAATGAACTATTATATGAACATCACCAACTTTGCCGCAACCGATTTAGCGCGCAGGTTATACCAAGAGATTGCGCTCGTAGAAGAAGAGCACGTTTCGCAGTACGAGAGTTTGCAAAACGCCGAAGCCACGTGGCTGGAAATGCTTTTATGGCACGAATACACCGAGTGCTATTTGTACTGGTCTTGCTATATGACGGAGACGGACGCGCGCATTAAAGAACTGTGGGAAGAGAACTTGGCAATGGAGATTGCGCACCTTCATAAAGCGGCGGAACTTTTGAAAAAGTACGAAAAGAAAGAGTGGCAGGAAGTGATTCCAGACGGCGATTTTCCCGCCCCCTTATCCTTGCACGAAAACGTGGATTACGTGCGCCGTATTTTAGGGACTACGGTGCAGTTTACAGGTCAACGCGAAGAGTATATTAAGGTGGACGATTTACCCCAAGATGCCGACTTTTTCGCTTACCAAAAAATTATCAATTCCAAAACGGATATCGTGCCTTCGCATATGGTTATCGACACGCACATTAAGCACTATGGAAAGGATTATCGTTTCCAAGTGAGCCCTAGTCCCGTGCCGGAACTTCGTTGCAGAACGGAAGATAACGTTTGCGTTGGGAGAAAAAAAGGCGCGGCAACGAGCAGCGATTTTTCCTGTTAACGGGTAGCAGGGAAGCAAATTAGCCCTTTTTCTTAAAAAAGAAAGGGGCTTTTTTTCGTAGAACTGTTGCAATTTACGGGCGCGTTTAGTATAATAGAGAAAACGAAAAGAAAAACGAACGGAGAAAGAAAAAATGCAAGTTGGCGTATCCACGGCGTCTTTATTCAATCGCCTGCCGAACGAAGATGCGGTAGCGTTTTTATATGAACAAGGCGTTCCCCTTGCGGAAGTTTTTTTAACTTCATTTTCGGAATACACGGCGGAGTTTGCCGCCCTTTTAAACGAGCGCAAAAAGGGGCTCAGCGTCTATTCCGTGCACGACTTAAACACCCAGTTTGAACCCCAACTTTTCGCGGCGAACGACCGCGTTAGAAAGGACGCCTATTCTTGGCTAGATAAGGTGATGGGCGCGGCGAAAGTGTTAGGTGCAAAGCGGTACACCTTCCACGGCACGGCGCGCGTTCACCGCGCCGATCATTCGGGGGAGAACGACGATTTTAATCGGCTCGGCGCTCGCTTATTTGCTATCGTGGAACGTTGCAAAACGAACGGCGTTGGGCTCTGTTTAGAAAACGTGGAGTGGGCAACTTACAACCGTTTGGGCGTATTCAAAGAATTAAAAGAGCGAGTGCCCGATCTTTTGGGCGTACTCGATTTAAAGCAGGCGCGCATTTCAGGGTTTGCTTGGCAAGAGTATTTAAAAGAAATGGGCAAAGACTTATCTCACGTGCACGTGAGCGATCTTTCTTCAAACGGCAAGATTTGCTTGCCGGGGAAAGGGGCGTTCAACTTTGGCGAACTCGTGGAAAGATTGCAAGGCGTGGGATTTAACGGTCCGCTTATTATCGAAACGTATAGCGGGGACTACGATAATCTTTTAGAGTTGAAACGCGCGTGCGAGTACTTGCAAGAACTCCTTTACAAGAAAAACTGTTTCACCGAAAATAATTTTTAATTTTTTTTGCACATACTATTGACAAGTTTGTTTTATTGTGTTATCCTATAAACAAGACTAAATCTCAATAAGGAGAAAAATAATATGTTTTTTTATCAATGCAAAAAATGTGGCAAAGTAATCATCAGCAAAACGGAACTTAAAGCGTTAGAAGGCTTTGAAGAATTGAAAGCCGGCGTAACGGATGCGGCGCAAGAAAAGCACGTACCGGTTGTGACGAAGAAGTGCAAGCAAGTGAAGGTAGACGTAGGCTCCGTCACCCACCCTATGAGTGCAGAGCACTATATCGAATGGATTGTAATGGAAACGGAAAAGGGCTATCAAGTGAAGTATTTAACCCCTACGGACGTTCCCGCTTGTTCCTTCTCT
>JAFTHR010000252.1 GCA_017457345.1 Clostridia bacterium
GCTTGTTTTCAATATACTTGGGAATGAAATCCATGGGCCCGGGTCGATACAACGAAATCCCTGCTATCAAGTCTTCCAAACAGTTTGGCTGCAATTCTTTCATGAACTTTTTCATGCCGCCTTGTTCGAGCTGGAACACCGCGTCCGTGTCCCCGGACGAGATAAGTTGATACGCTTCGGGAACGTCAAGCCCGATTTCATTGAAGTCAATATCAATACCCTTTCCCTCTTTGATGTATTCCAAAGTGTTTTGGATATCCGTCAACGTAGTAAGCGCAAGGAAGTCCATTTTTAACATCCCGACAGCTTCCACTTCTTTCATGTCAAACTGGGTGACGATATCTTCGCCGTTTCTTGCAAGAGGCACGTTATCCGAGAGCACCTTGTTGCAAATGACCACACCCGCCGCGTGTTCGGAAGTGTTCTTCGGCATACCTTCGAGTTTTAACCCCATATCGATTACTCGGCGGAGTTCTTCGTTCGTTTCGTACACCTCTATAAATTCTGGATTTTTCTTCTTTTTCTGTTCTTCTAAATCCTTTTTCTTTTCGTTTCTCTTATCTTCGGAAAGGTTTGGATCGGCAATTTGTTTTTCTATCTTTTCAATGTTTCTGCCCAGCAATTCACGAATGGTGGATTTGCCGTCCATCAACTTTGCCACCTTGTCCGTTTCGGAATACGGCACGCCCATTACACGGCCAACGTCCTTGATAACGGCGCGTGAAGCAAGCGTACCAAACGTGACGATTTGCGCCACGTTTTCCGGGTGATATTTTTTTCTTACGTACTCAATCGTTTCAATACGGCGGCGGGTACAAAAGTCTACGTCGAAGTCTGGCATAGAAACACGATCGGGGTTCAAGAAACGCTCGAAAATTAAATCGTATTTCAAAGGATCAACGTCGGTAATCCCCACCGAATACGCAACGATACTACCTACCCCAGAGCCACGCCCGGGCCCAACGGGAATTCCGTTCCTTTGCGACCAGTTGATATAGTCCCACACGATCAAGACATAGTCGGCGAAACCCATTTTAATGATGATATCTAGTTCGTATTCCACCCGCGCTTTAATTTCGGGCGTAATATCGGCGTATCTGCCCTTTAACCCTTCCCAGGTAATGCGCGTTAAAAACTCGGGAGACGTAGACCCGTCTTCCGGTTTATACAGCGGGATTAAGGACGTATCGCGAATCGGTTGCCCTTTCGCCGTTAAGTCGAACACCGGCTCTTCAATTTTATCCGCAATCACGCGGGTGTTCGTGATCGCTTCGGGGATATAATGGAAAAGATCCATCATTTCGTCCCCCGATTTCATATAAAATTCTTGCGTTTCAAACTTCATACGCTTAGGATCTGCAAGCGTTTTCTTCGTTTGAATGCAAAGGAGCACGTCGTGCGCTTCCCAGTCTTCTTTGTGAATATAGTGCACGTCGTTCGTTGCCACCACTTGAATATCTAATTCTCTTGCAATTTGGATAAGTTGCGGGAGAACTTGCTTTTGCTCGGCAATGCCGTGGTCTTGGAGTTCGATATAAAAATCTTCCCCGAACACGTCCTTCATTTCCTTTGCCCAAGCCTTAGCGCCTTCGTAATCCCCTTCCATCAAAAGTCTGGGCATACGGCCCGCTAAACACGCCGAAAGGCAAATCACCCCTTCGTGATGTTGCTTGATTAAATCGTAACTAATTCTCGGCTTTCCATAGAACCCGTCTATATACGAAAGGGAATCGAGTTTTACAATGTTCTTATATCCCGTTTTGTTCTTTGCAAGCAAAACGATATGCTCCGTTTTTGTGCCGGGGCGTTTATCGAAGTGATCGTCGGTTGCGTAAAGTTCGCAGCCGATAATGTATTTAATTCCTTTTTTCACGCACTCTTCGGCAAAATATAAGCAAGCGTACATATTGCCGTGATCGGTGATGGCACACGCGTTAATCCCGTTTTTGTGTAAGTGATCCACAAGATCGTCTACCCGCGCCGCACCGTCGAGTAAACTATATTCCGTATGCAAATGTAAATGTACGAAATCGGTCATCTTTTTCTTCCGCTTCCCTTATAATTTTTCTGCCGTCTCCGCAAGTTTGCGAAGCCTGTGATTTAAACAACTTTTACTGATTTTTAACTTGTCCGCAAGTTCTTGTAGCGTGAGCGCAGGGTTTTCCTTTCTAGCAATCGCCGTTTCTAAAAGTTCGTCGCTAATCTCTTCCCGCACACGCGAAGAAAGTACTTTTTCAATCGCTACGATTTGCTTTACCGAAGCCACCGCCGACTTATCGGCGTTCCTTGCCGCACAGTTCCCGCTACGGTTTCTATTGTTCGAATCTTCTCTAACTTGTGCCACCGCGGCAAGTTTTTCTAAACAATTTGTAGCGCCGAGCGTAGATAAAAAGTCTGAAATTGCTTCCTTGCTCTTGATATACGCCACGTACCTGCCCTTTCGCTCTACCGTTTTTACGAGCAAATATACCTGGGATAAAAACCCACAAAAAGAATTTGCAAATTCTCTATCCCCAAGCACGAATTCTAAGTGATATCCCGTTTTTCCCTTCAACGAAGGCAGGGTGCAACTGCCACTCCCTAAGAAGGCGCCCGCGATATACGCCAGGCACAATTCTTCCCGTTCGCCATACGCCGCAGGTACACCGTGCACGAAGTCCGTTTCTTCGGCGTTTAAAAGCCCCAACTCGCTCATCACTGTGCGCGAACGCTCAATCGAGCATAAAAGCACCAACTTGTCCCGTCCGCTTTTTCGATCCCGCGTGGCGCTTGCCACGGTGAGTTCTTCGCCGAACAGGGCTGCAAATACGCCCACGAAAAACTCCGCAACGTTCTCCGTTTCGCTTACGATAAAAAAGGTGGGTTGTCCTTCCACGAAACCAAGCTCTCCGCTCGTTTTTATAAACGCCGCGAGCGCCGCTTTTTTAAGCGCCGTTTTCATAGCGGGATCCGCTTTTTTTTGCGCCGCCTTTAAACGGGAAATAAGTTCTTTTTTAACGTCTGCGGTAAAATTCATATTCTTTCCTTATAACCGTTTTTTGAATTCTTCGAACCGAAAATTAGGCGTTCGCCCGTCGATGTTATCAATTCTATCCATAGGGAAATTGATGCGCGCAAGTTGTTCTTCAACGCGTGCCGCATCCCCCACTCTATCCGCCGAGTGCGCATCCGAATCAATCAAAAACCGAGCGCCCGTATTTGCTACGGCGGCAAGTTCTTCGTCGGTTAAATGCGTTTTTTTGGAATTGAGTTCGATATACGTTCCGTGATCGGCGGCGCATTTTGCCACTTCCACCGCGTTGCAAGGCGCAAGAAAGGCAAGGTGGGTTAAAATGTCGATCGGATTTTTTTGAATTGCCTCAATATACGCTTTCGTATTCGCGCGGGCAAGCCCTTCCGAGCCCTTAAACCCAAACCGCAACCACACGTTCCCAAAGCCAAAATAGCGAATCCAATCCTTTAACTTCTCGTAGTTTAAAAAAATATGATGCCCTGCTAAATATAAATCGAAATGCTCGTAATCCTTTTCGGTGATGTCGGTCAACCCGCTTTCCCCGCGGATATTCGCTTCTAGCCCCGTGTACACTTTTATTCCGTGCTTTTCTTCCGCTTCTTTACACTCTCTTTTATAATCTTCTAACTTACGGCGGCGCAGCCCGTAAATGATATGCGAAAAACCGTGATCGGTAATCCCGACCGCTTGAAAACCAAGTTCTTTTGCGCGCGCAACGTTTTCGTCCACGGTGTTCTTTCCGTGCGAATAAGGGGTATGCGTATGGTAATCAGCATTCAAAATCATTTGTCGTCACTCCTTTGTACGTCGTGAACCTTGATTAGGATAAGTACTCTATCTCTTCTTCGAGTTGTACGCCGTATTGCGCGTAAACGGCGTTTTTTATCGTTTTGATCAACGTGCAAACGTCTTCCACCGTAGCGTTCTTTTCGTTGATGATGAAGTTGGCGTGCATAGGGGAGATCACCGCCCCGCCTACGCGCAGACCTTTTAGCCCCGCGCCTTCTATGAACGCTCCTGCGGATTTTTGCGCAGGGTTTTTGAAAATACAACCTAAACTTTTGCCTTTTGGCAAGGCGCTCCGTCTTTGTAAAAATTGATTGCGTTTTTCTTCAATTTCTTCTACCGTGGCAGAAGTTAAGGATAGAAAAACGCCTAAAATCGTTTCGCCGCTTTGCATAAATCGGCTTTTCTTATAAGAATAGGCGCACTCTTTTACGCCGAGCCGTTTTAATTCACCTTTCGCATACACGAGCACGCTTTCCACCACGCTTGAAAAGTACCCGCCTGCAACGCCGGCGTTCATATACGCCGCACCGCCCA